>CATZVV010000025.1 GCA_958425285.1 uncultured Lachnoclostridium sp.
CGACTGTAAATCCAACAGCTTGTTTAATTGAGAGTATGAATACACCACAATTTGTTTTACTTCTTTTTCAAAAGCTTTTACAGCAGGATTGCCCTCATAAATTTTAACATTTCTATATTTTCTTGTTAATTCTGTCAGATTTGTACCTGTTGTTGTATTATATGGTATGAAGGTGTACTCATAGGAATATTCTTTATTATTTGGAAGAAGGTAATCTGCCAGTGTATCAGGACCACAACTTCGGTTTCCGGCACCCTGTGAAGCCATATTGACGGATAAAATGGTATCATATTCCGGGTGAAGCTGATATGGATGTCTGGCATTGGTCAAGTCCTGCACAGTGAAATGCAATGCGGAAGTCTCAATGTCTTCCCTGCCTGCTACGACAAGTGCTTCTTTCCGGTTTGGATCTGTAACGGTGAACCACTTTGTTCCGGTTAATGTTCCGGTGTCCTGTGTATCCAGATAAGGATAGAACATTTCAGATACGGTTGACCGATATTGGGAAACGGTGGCAAAATTATTGCGGTCACTCATTGATTCAACCGGTCCATTTCCATACCATGTAATATTTTCGTATCCTTCCGGGAGACGCATATTCGTACCAATTCTAAGATAATTGCCAAGTGAGGTACCTGTAGCATCTGAAGTCATTTTTACAGTGAGGGCACCATTTGCCTCTATTGTATATTCCATTGTCACATATAGATATGGCTGATTTGGAAAAGCGAGTGTCGTGCGAATAATTTTTCGTCCATCTTCGGTCTCATCCAGTTCGTAATCTTCCAGAGTTTGTTTGTCTGCTGCATTTTTCCAGTTTTTATCGTGCGTAACATCATTATTCAGCGGTGCACGGTAAAAGTTAGGGACTGGACCCTCTGACATCAATAAGGTACCTTGATATGTATAATTTTGCAACATACCGCTTTGTTTCTCTATGTCAAAGGAAAAATCTTTTCCGCTGATGGTAATGGTATCATCATTTTCGGTTACTTCAATTTCTCCTGAAACAGTGCTGAATACGGTGTTTTCAAGTGTCTCAGGCAATAGGAACTGCTCATGAGACACAATATGACCTGCCTTTGCATATAAGTTGTCGGACTTTAACTGAAGTTCTATGCACAGATAATATTCTGCTCCCGGTTTCCGGTTTTCTGGGAGTTTGTCGATATATGGAAGTGAAATCAATTTTTCTTCTCTTGGATTTAAATCCATACATTCTGTACCCGACGCAATTTCCGTATCATCTTCGGTAAGTTTCCATACCAGATTATACTGATTCATATTATCAAAGGAAGATTCATTATAGACGTTTATGTTCCCTTGCGACAGATTAATATCACTGGCGGTAAACCAGAAGTTTTGATAAATATATTTAACTTCATATAATTCCGGCTGTATGTCACGATCAGGAGAAACCAAACCATTTACACAGAATGACCCATCATTTGGCTGATCTTTCCAATCTCCGCCATATGCATAGTATTTTCCTTCTGATTCATCAGAATACAGGGTCTTGTGTGCAAAACTCTCTGAGAAATAATCATAGCTGTCAGATGGCAGATTGACAAGACGTGACTGATCTACCCAGTCCCAGATAAAGCCACCAAGCATGTTGTCCGAACTCCGAATAGCATCCCAGTATTCTTTTATATTACCTACAGCATTCCCCATTGCGTGGTCATATTCACAAAGGACATAAGGCATATTTACTTTTGCTTTTGCTTCTACAGTTCCGACGGTCGGATACATATTGCTGTCCATGTCGACACCGTTTTGATTACCGGAGCTTTCACAGTGGATTGGTCTGGTTGGATCCTGTTCTTTAAAATATTGAATCAAATCATAGAACATGCCATCGGCATATGTTTTGCTTGAAGTATAATAATTTTCATTTCCTGTAGACCACATAACAATGCTGCTTCGATTTTTTAAGCGCTGAAAGGCTGTTATGGTTCTGTCCATAACCATCTTCTTAAAGTGCTTTTGGTTATCTCCTTTGTTCATTAATGCATGTGATTCTATATTGGTTTCACCCATTACATATAATCCATACTTATCGCATAAGTAGTACAAATATTCATCATTGCTGTAATGAGAAGTTCGAACAGCGTTCAAATTAAAACGCTTCATTGTCTCAATGTCCTGTTGGAGCGTTTCTTTTGGTACATATTTTCCATAAACCGGATCTGTATCGTGCCGATTTGTTCCCTTTAATAAAATTGGCATACCATTAATTGTAATTGGTTTATATTCATTATCTTTTGTGCTTCTCTGTCCATTGGAATCTACCTGGCTGCTTACGAATTCAATTTCGCGGAACCCTAATTGCTGAGAAACACTTTCAATATAAGATCCAGTTGATTTATTGTATAAGGTTAGAACCATTGTATACAGATTAGGCTGTTCTGCAGACCAAAGTTTCGGTTCATAAATCGTATGAGAGCCTGCTGCGGTAACAATTGTTTTTGTACCATCGTCTTTTGCTTGTTGTATTTCCGGTATATCAATGGTATATCCATTCATAAAAACAGAGCCATCCGGATGATAGAGCTGAACATCAATGGCATAATTGTTCAGATTGGTATTACTACTGTTACTGAGTGCTACTTCGATGTTCAGATTGGCATTTTTGTAGTCATCATCTAAATCTGTCACAACGGTATAATCCTGTATATGTACCAAAGGTGTAGAATACAAGTAGACATCACGGAAGATTCCACCGTCATAAATCATATCCTGTCCTTCCATCCATGTGCCGTCACAGAATTTATGTACTTCTACTGCAAGAAGATTATCTTTTCCATCCTCCGTCAGATAGTCTGTTACATCAAAACTGTGTGGGCTAAAGGAGTCCTCACTGTAACCAACCTCTTTTCCGTTGACATATACATAATAGCAGGACTCAACTCCCTGGAAGGAAAGATATACACGACCATTTGTACGAAGCATCGTATCATTCACATCGAAGGTTTTCCGATATAAACCGACTGGATTGTAATTAACCGGGGCCTTAGGTACTGCGACATTTCGGTCATATGCACTTTGCCATGGCATCTGTACATTGGCATAAATTGGTTTGTCAAATCCGTAATGCGTCCAGCTGGCAGGAAGCTTCAGATTTTGTTTCCAGTCATCATTTGTATTTACCTGATATTCTTTTGTGTAAAAATTTTTATAATTTGCAGCCTGTGCTTTTGTCTGATTCTGTAAGACGACCAATTCCCAATCTGCTTCTTTGTTACCAGTCAGATACTGTACATAATCAGATGCTTCCTTTTTGTAATTGACAGCACCTTCAATTGCTTTTTCTACCGAATGATATGGAATTGTAGAAGCTGCTGAAGCGTCTTGAACGTTAATCCGATAAACATCGGCAGCATTTACGGTTTCTCCGTATGCATTTACATAATTTTGTTTACCGGTCCATTCTTGATGGGTAAATTTGGTTTCCTGTTCAACGCTGCTGTCCCGAACCGATTGTAAGTCCGGTAATTTGGTCAATGACCAGGGGTTCTGTTCCCAAGCCTTATTTTTTTTTGAATCTGCTCGCAAATTTACGGCAGTAAATGGTGCTATTCCTAAAAGTGACGTTATACAAAAAACGACACCAAGGATACCTGCTGTTATTCTTCTCTTTAACATAACCTTCTCCTTTCACTCTGCTTGCATAAGTACAAGATAAACTGTATTGATACCAAAATATAGTTTCTATATTACTCTACAAGCATATAAAATCAGAAGATTTTATACAATAGTAAAGAAAGTAGTTTTTTTATAAAATAGCTACTTTGTTGATGAAAATATGTTATACTAAATATATGATAAAAGATGGAAGGAAAGAGAGCATTATGTATGTTTGCAGAATAAAACCTTATTTATTACCCCGGATTAATTTATTTAGTACTATTAGTGTAGATAATTGTATTCACTTTAGACGAATACCTGACGAATATATTGCTTTTTTTATTGTAAAAGGCGACATGTATTTAATGGAAAATCAGATTCCATATCACTTAACAGAGGGTGACTGGATATTACTGGAACCGGGAAAGGAACATCATGGCTTTAAAATGAGTTCACACTGTACATATTTTTACATACATTTTCAATTGGAAGGTCTTTTAGGTATCGAACTTGATGAAGAAGATTTGCAGGAAACTCTAAAAAGAAACAAGATGGAAGCTCTTCTGGAAAAAAGATTAACGGACTTTATAATGATTCCGAAGCTATATCATTCTAAAACAAATCTGGCATATGATGCCCTGCTTCATCTATTGAATCAAGGTAAGCATTATTTTAATACGTATAAAGAATTTTTTGATTTACAGACTTCTTGTATCTTTTTAGATGCTTTAATTCACTTATCCCATTTATTTTCCAAGCAGATTTTATCCAATGAGGAAACAAATATAAAGAGATCCACCCTTATTGTTTATCAGTTACTTAAGGAAATGAACAATAATTATGCGGGGAAATTCTCCAGTCAGTTAATTGAGCGCAGATTTGAATGTAATTTTGATTATATAAATCGAATGTTTAAAAAAGAAACGGGGCAAACAATTTTTGCATATTTAACAATGATACGTGTTTCTCGCGCCAAGGTTCTTTTAACTTCCGGCAACCTTTCAATTAAAACAATTGCTATTCGTGTTGGATATGATGATATTTATTACTTTTCAAATGTTTTTAAAAAGCAAACTGGTTTTTCACCAACACAGTATCGAAAATTGATTTTAGGAAACTGAAACAGCAAGAAAAAGGTGCGACAAACAGATATGCGCACCTTTTTCGTACTTTCTTTACAAGACTACATTAGCCTTTTAATTTCATCGTCTTTTTGATTCCCTGAGCAGATTTAAAAATCTTTTTGTATTTTGCAAGCTGCTTTTTTGGAACTGTAATCTTAGCTTTTGCGTGTATTCCCTTAAATGCATTTTTTCCAATCTTTTTTATGAAAGAAGATTTTACTTTTACTTTTTTCAGTTTTTTGCAGGATTGGAATGCACTACTGTTAATCTTTGAAATATATTTTCCAATCGTAATACTGGTTACTTTTTTGCATCCTTTGAAAGCAGATTTGCCAATGGCAGTCACGCGGAATTTAATACCATTAATTTCAACTGTATTAGGAATATTAATGGACTTTAATGTTTTCTTCTTAGTTCCGGTTATAATAACAGTGCCTTTTCCGGATGTATCAGCATTACTTATTTTATATATAAAGTTACCAACAGTATACTGCTTTCCTTTTGTAATTTTGTTTTCTGTGCTGCTGCTTGTAATATCCGTGTTTGGAACAGATGTATTTACAGGGGAAGCACTCGGGGCAGCAGATACAGTAGGAACAGGGCTGGCAGAAGGGCTTGAAGTTGGCGCTACATAATCCTGACCTTCATCTGCATCTGTAACGGTATTATTGCCAAACTGGAAGGCAGTTAATTCGCAAATAGTATCACTGCTGCTGGATTTAAATACGAAATAAAGGGCATGTTTCCCTTCAATTGAACTTAAAGTTGGTATCTCGGTTGTTTTAATGACACCGTTTTGGTCATCATCAGATGAAATTTCAATGGTTCCAATTTTGGTGCCGCCATCACTTTCCCAAGGGCGGTCTAACATGATTTCAATGGTTCCTGCTTTTCCCTGAGGCAAAAGGTCAACAGCAATCATATTCTTATCACGTGTACCTTTTCCTGCATCAAAGTCAAAGTATTTATACCCTACAATAGAACCATTCTTTATGTTATAAACAGGACTTCCCGGATTGGATTCATCATAATGAATTTTAATTTGTGGACCGCCATTTAAAAAGCATGCGCTTCCTGCCGTCTGCTTTTTGTATGGATTTAGCCCATTAATTTCAAATCCCTGAGAAGTAACTTCTGCCTCTGTTATTTCCACGGCTCCATCTTCTGTTACCTTGACATCAATTGCTTCTACCATAGCCTGACGGGCATACATACTATTATCAATACATCTATGGTAAAAAACATACCACTGCCCATTAACTTCTAAAATACTTCCGTGAGTATTTCCCCATGACTGCATGGCACAAATTGTGTTTCCATTCTGATCTGTTTCTCTGGCTCTGGCATCTACCAAAGTTCCTCCATAGGTCCAAGGACCAAGAGGAGTATCTGAATAGGCATAAGCTAATGTATTATTGGATGCGCCAAGACCAAATTCACCTTCTTTTGTTTTTCTGCTGTAAATGAATACATATTTATCTTCTACCTTACGCAGAGAAGAGGCTTCAAAGAAACGGAAATTGTCACCATCATTACTTCCATCAATTCCTGTGCTGCTCTCAGTGAGAGTTTTGCATCCCGATTTTACAGTACACATTGTTTCGGGATCTAATTCAGCCATATTGGAAGACTGAAATCCCCAATAACCATAAACACGCCCATCATCATCCACAAAAGCAGCAGGGTCAAATCCTAAGATACCATTTGTCTGTGTTGTGCTTCCCTCTTTCCAATTACACACTTCAAAGGGGCCTTTTGGACTGTCTGATTTTGCAATCATACCCCCACGGCCGCCAGATTGATTATTTGGATAAAGATAGTAAGTTTTGTTTCCGTCTTCATCTTTTACTTCAACAACATCAGGTGCAAACAAAATATCGGCATTATCATTTACAATTGATTCAAAAATTACACCTTCATAGCGCCAGTTATTCAAATCTTCTACCGGAGCCGACCAAGTAACTAAATCATAGCCACAATACTCAGTTTTTCTTGTATCATGAGAACCATAGATATATAAGCGATATTTTCCAGGGTTATCCGGATCCTCAAATACTCTTGGCTCTCCATCAGGAATATGTTCCCAATGTGGCAGATAAGAGTTAGCAGCATTTGCTGATACAGCATTGGTGAAACCAAGTCCACAGAAAAAGAATGCTGCAAATGTAAACAACAATAGTTTCATACTTCTTTGCATAAATGTAAACCTCCAACTTATGTATTTATTTTTGAAAAATATGTTTGAACATAATAATTGTATCATACATGAAGTAGCAATATCTTGTTATTTACCGCATTTTTTTGTCATATTAATAAATACAATTACCAGATTCATCTCTTATTCATTTTTCTATACTAAATATTATAGCAAAGGGATAAAGGCTTAACAATGATTTATTCAGCAAATGTAATTGATGAATCACGCATATGTTTACAAGTTGTTTTCGTACCATCTTAGGTACGTTATCATTTCTCCGACTCCGCGGTTACACCACGTATAGTAAGGAATATAGTTTAACTTCACGGGTTCATATTGATAACCTGTAAATGGTTCGTAAAGGTTCTGATTGTTTTTTGTTACTATTTTTCGTCCGCAGGCGCTCAATCGTACAATGTTTCCTAACTCATCATTTGTTAGCTTAATTTCAACTTTCCCTTTTACATCAACTTCAAGTAAATGGAGTTCATTACCATTGTCTGCTTCTTCTGCACAGTAAACGATTGGACCACGCATTAATGCAACCTTTCCAATATCGTCCCGAACGCGTGTATCTGCCTGATAAAAAACAGGCTGCATTGGAAGGCGGACAAGAACCGTATCCCCTTCACTCCAGACTTGATATAGGTCTGCATAACCTCTTGTAACTTCCGGGTTAACAAATCCCCTGTTAATTGCAATAGAAGGATCTTTACACCATCCAGGTGTGCGGATTTTTAAATGAAATGGAAGTGGTTGTTTTGTATGTATTGTAATTTCCACAGTGTCTTCCCAAGGATAGGAAGTCTTCACTTTAAGTTCAACCTCGTTTCCATGAATGCTTTTTTTGATTGTACCACCGATAAAAAGGTGTATCAATAAAGAATTTTCATTTTCACTAAATGCATAACTGGCAATTGAACTGATTAATCGTGCCAGATTTGGAGGGCAACATGCGCATCCAAACCATTTTTGCCGAGGCAGAGCGACTTGTTTTCGTTGCGAATCCTTTTGACAGCCTTCAGGAACAACTTCAAGTGGATTTACATAAAAGAAACTTTTCCCATCCAGAGACATTCCACTTAAGACTCCGTTGTAGAAAGCTTTTTCCATTACGTCTGCATAATATGAGTCAGGTTCAATTTCAAGCATTTTGCGGGCAAAAAACATCAAGCCGATGGAGGCACAGGTCTCATTATACATTTTGTCATTTGGCAAATTGTAATTGTATGAAAATGCCTCCCCATCAGGACTTGCCCCAATACCACCTGTAATATACATTTTTTGCTTTGAAATATTATCAAATAGATTGCAACATACCTGATATAGCTTATCGTCTTTTGTATACTTTGCAATTTCAGCCATTCCTGTATAGAGGTATACAGCTCTTACCGCATGTCCGACTGCCTCTGACTGTTCCAATACAGGTTTATGTGCCTGATGATACATGAACTCAGAAACATCTCCATTTGTAGTATGCTCCTGTGAAAAATAATTTGGCAAGGTTCCACGCTGTGAAACAAAGAAACTGGCTAAATCCAGATAGCGTTTTTCTTCTGTTATTTCATAAAGTTTTACAAGCGCCATTTCTACAATTTCATGTCCCGGATAGCCTTTGCATTTTCCATCCTGAGGGCCAAAATGGTTGCATGCACAATCTGCAAATTTTTGGGCGGCATTCAGCAGTTTTGTTTTACCGGTTGCCTCATAATATGCAATCGCTCCCTCAATCAGGTGCCCCAGACAATATAATTCATGATGGTCACGCAAATTCGTAAAACGTTTGGAGGGATTGTTAATAATATAACATGTATCCAGATAGCCATCTTCCATTGCAGCATCACAGACAATCTCGATTGCTTTATCTGCCAATTGTTCCAGTTGTGAATCCGGCTTCATAGCAAGCTGATATCCAACTGCTTCTATCCATTTTGAAAAATCGGTATCCTGAAAGACAAATCCATAAAATCGGTTTTCTAAACTCGTTTCATTTTCGGGACGCGGATTGAAAATTTCGATTGGAAAAATAGATTCTTTATTTGGTATGTTTTGCTGACGTTTTTTCTTAAGTTCTCCGGCAACTTTAAAATTTCGCATACAGGAACTTGGTTCTGCTCCCTCTATGTTATCATTTAAAGCATCCCACTGGTATGGAATGACATTTTTCCGTACCAGTTGTACAAGATTTCCTAAAAAATCATTTGTTAATGTTACATTCCTTAAGAGAATTCCTTTATTAAAATGATTTGAATTCATAAAGTCCCTCACTTCTAATTTTTTCTTTTAGTTTAGCATGAAAGAATCAAATTGGAAATGTAAAAAAGACGGATTTTGTACAAAAAACTCATTTTTTTACAGGCTTATTTTGATAAAACAGAAATCATATTCATTTCAGAATTATCTTGAAAGCTAAGCATGAAAAAGCGATTTGCAAAATTTCCATTAATAAGGAGATTATATCTCTTTTTACTGAGTGTTTTTTTCATTCGGGAAAATACATTCGTTTTGTTAATATAACAGGACGTACGGCGGATAACTGTTTTCCTACATGTGGCATCCAGCCGTAAAATATTTCCGGAAGCATTTTTTTTCCACTTTTTCCATGTTATCAGTCCTTTCCCGTTTGGGTTTCCCTTATGTAAAAAATTTTTGACATACTTTTGCATTTTCCGGGTTAGCTTCCGACGCCCTTTTTCGTTTTTTTTCTTAAACTGAGAGTCCGTAAAATAGGTAAATGTATTTACATAATTCTCACAGAGAAAGTTCACATCGAGCCCATGATGGGCACCGATATATTTACTGTAAAAATAATTTGTTACGTTTTTTCTTTCTCCCCAGCAAAAGCGGTAGCCGTAAATGGGATCATGACCGGAGTCCTTTAACATATTTTCGACTACATCCTCCAGATAGCTTGACGTCTGTAATTTACTTCCATAATATACGCCATCTGCGATTACTGCATTGATGCTGATAGGTGAGTCAGCGTCAAGTGTATTCCATATATTGAAAAGAGCATATCTGGAATATTCGGATTTGTTGCTGCCGAGTATCATTGGAACACGGTTGTAATTTCCTGTTTGGATGACATCAAATCCGTTTTTTGGAAGTACGGTTCCGTCAGTAAAACCTTGTGGAAATTTATTGAATCGGAGCATTGGTGTAGTATACATATTTGCAATTTCTGCAGTTGTAAGGCTGGCAAATAAATCTCTTAGTGTTTGTTCTGATGCTGAATTAATATAATTTAAGGCTGCTGATTTTTTTGTATATCGTCCTCGTTTTACAAGGATTTTAGCTAATTTTTGGTTGACTGAGAGTTCTCCGGCTTCAGGAGTAGATGTTAGTTGTGTTCCGCTGAAACTGATAACTTTGTGAAAAAGTCCCTTCATAATAGGAGAAATCATACAAAGTTGGACATTTCTGGCTCCAGCCGAAAAACCCGAAAGAGTTACATTTGATTTGTTGCCTCCAAAATCAGCTACATTTTGTTGAACCCATTGTAGTGCTTTCCGAATATCAAGTAGTGTAAAATTACCACTGTTTTCCTCAGAAGTTCCATTTTGTAAGGCAGGGTGGTTTAAATAACCAAAGGCGCCAATTCGAAATTCAACGGTTATTACTATAGCATTGCACTTTTTGGCAACTGCAGACATATCTTTATCGGAAGTTCCAGTTGCATTACCTCCTCCATGGAGATAAACAAGGACAGGAAGATTTTTTTTTGTATTTTTAGGTCGATAAAGGTTTAGGAATAGGCAATCTTCTGTTCCAATATAAGCTGTGCTGCCATTTCCATATTGAGCGGCAGGCCCCCGCTTAGTTGTGCAGGAACGGACTCCTGCCCATGGAATGGGATCTTTTGGAGCCTTCCATCGATTTTTCCCTGATGTATCTGCCCCATAAGGAATTCCATACCAGACAAGTGCTTGTGACAGTTTCTTACCGGATACTTTTCCGTAACTTGTAGAATGCACCAAACGAGTCGAATTTGCTTTTTTCTTTTTTCCTGCCTGTACAGCTTCCGGAAACAACAAGAATACTGCACAAAAAATAAGAAACGTCCAGGTAAGATATTTTAAGTTGAATCGTATATATTTCATATGTTTCTATTGTTCCTTTTGCTTTTGTAGTTTTAAATTATTGGTAGGAAGGAACTTGTTCGGGCATAAAAAACCTTCCTGTGAATGCTGAAAGAACAAGCATCTGATATTGGCTTTTATTTAATTTGCTTTTCATTTGATTAAAAATGTAATCTGTTGAACCGTACTGATTTGTTAAAGAAATAACAGCATTTGTTTTTGTTGCATCAAATGATATTAGCTTGCTTTCTGAACCGGATAATACCGGCCAATTTGTCAGACCATTTCGGTTTGGGTTTCCATTATATAAGAAATTTTGTATATATTGCTGCATTTTGGCTGATAAATCTTTACGTCCTGATAGATTTTCAGAAGAAATAGCATTTGGTGAATATTCACTATACGGATTAGGATAATACTCACAGAGAAAGTTTACATCGGAACCATGAAAGGCACCAACGTATTTGCTGTAAAATCCATCGGATATACCAGCGGTCTCTCCCCAACGGAAACGGTAACCGTAAATCACCGAATGGGATGCATCAGAAAGGAGTTTCTCAGCAGATTCTTCTACATAATGTCTCGCCTGCAACATACTGCCATATAGTACTGATTGTTCCAGAAGATCCATGAAACTGTTTCCGGTCTGTAAACTTTCTACGTTCACTTCATTTGCAGTATAGTTTGCTGAAAAGGCATAGCGGGAGAACTCCGATTCATTGCTGCCAAGAATGAGCGGAATACGGTTGTAGTTGCCGGATTTAATAATATCAAACCCAGTAGAAGGTAATACCGTACCATCGGTAAAACCTTGTGGAAAATTAGATAGAATCAGCTGAGGAGATTTATACATACTGGCTACTTCTAATGTTGAAAGGCTGTAAAATAAATTTTTGATTTCATTATTTGAGGCAGTCTCGATAGAGTCCAAAGCTTCTTTCTGTGACCTGTAGGTCCCCCGTTTGATCAGAATATTTGCTAATTTTTCATTTACCGATTGTTCGCCTTGTTCCGGTGTACAGGTTTTCATTCCACCGCTGAAACTGATTGCCTTATGAAACAAGTTTTTCATTATTGGTGAAATCATACAGAACATGACATCACGAGCTCCGGCTGAAAAGCCAGATAAAGTAACATTATTTTTGTTCCCGCCAAAGGAAGCTATATTTGCCTGTACCCATTCAAGTGCCTTTTTTATATCAAGAAGTGTAAAATTACCACTGTTTTCTTCTGCTGTTCCATCCCGAAGTGCCGGATGGCTTAAGAAACCAAAAGCACCCAAACGGTACCCCACGGCTACAATAACAGAGTTTGTTGCTTTGCACAAATCGGATAAGTTACGATTTGGATTGCCACTTGCATTGCCGCCTCCATGGAGATAAACCATAACAGGCAAGCTTGAATCTGCATTATTAGGACGGTATACATTTACGTATAGACAGTCTTCTGTTCCTGTGTACGTAGTAGCTCCATCTCCATATTGAGCGGCTTCTGCTTTTTGCGTTGTACAGGATTTCACAGAAGTCCAGGTGACTGGATTTTTTGGCGCATGCCACCTGTTTTCACCTGCAGTAGAATCACCATAAGGAATTCCGTACCAAACGAGGGATTTGGAATGAACTGTCCCTTTTACAGCACCATATATCGTATTGCGTACCAGTTCAGGCTTTACCGTTATTTTCACAATACGTTTTTTGGCCCCATCCTTGCTGCGGATTGTTATTTTAGCCGTACCTGTTGCGCGTGTTTGGACAACACCGCCCTTTGACACTTTTGCAACAGATGTGTCAGAAGAATAGTAAAATAACTTTTTATTAGAAGCTTTTTTCGGAGATACACTTGCAGAAAGAGAAACTTTTGAACCTAAAGTTAATATATATGACTTTTTTTTCAAATTAATTTTTGATACAGGTGTTCCGACTGTAATTTTTACGGATAGAATACGTTTTTTGTTTTTGTATCCTCGTACTGTTGCTGTTCCCTTTTTCAAAGCCTTCATAGATGTTTTTTTTACTTTTAAGATTTTAGGCTTTGATGATTTCCATGTTAATTTTCGATAAGTGGTATTTGCTTTGCTGCGTGTCAGCGGATTGTATTTAATCACTGTGAGAATATTTTTTGTTTTGCCCTTTCTCAATGTATAGGCAGG
>CATZVV010000026.1 GCA_958425285.1 uncultured Lachnoclostridium sp.
GATTGGGCAGCTGTTTAAAGATATTTTAAAACAGGATTATCCACATCGTGATACGGAAATTCTATTTGTTGATAGTGCATCAACAGATGCTACGGAAACTCAGATGAGAGAGTTCCAAGAAAAATACGAAAATGAATTTTTTAATATACTGGTTTGCCATAATCCAAAACGAATCCAGGCAGCCGGATGGAATGTTGCAATTAGTGCTTTTACGACGGAGGCTTTAATTCGTATTGATGCTCATGCATCTATCCCTTCAAATTTTGTGCGGTGCCAGGTAGAAAAACTTCAGGAGGGTGAGATGGTTTCCGGTGGATCCAGACCGAATATAGCAGTAAAAGACACGGCATGGAGCAGAGTGCTTTTGGAGGCTGAATCCTCTATGTTTGGTAGCAGTATTGCATCTTATCGTAAGGGAAATGATCAAGTAAAATATGTAAAATCTTTGTTTCATGCAATTTATCGTCGGGAGGTTTTTGAACGGGTTGGAGGATTTGATGAGCAGTTAGGGCGGACAGAAGATAATGAATTTCACTATCGGGTGCGGCAAGCGGGTTTTCGGTTATGTTTTGATCCTAATATTATATCATTTCAGCATATAAGACCTACTTTGAGAAAGATGTGCCGTCAGAAGTATGGAAATGGTTATTGGATTGGCTTGACATTGGGAGTATGTCCGGGATGTCTTTCACTATTTCATTTTGTTCCGTTCGCCTTTTTGGGAGCAGTTGTTTTCACTGCATTATTAGCGTTGGTTGGATATTTTTGGCCGGCTGTTCTTTTGTGGGGATTATATTGGCTGACTGCTATTTGTATGTCGGTGCTGGCAGTAAGGGAGGACAGGAAATGTGCAGCACAGCTTTTGCTGCCGATTTTATTTTTGGCATTGCATATTAGTTATGGAGCAGGAACTTGTATGGGGCTTTTATCCATGCCGGCTTTTATACGAAAATATCAAACAAAAGATGCCCTCAATGGAGGAAAATATGAGTAAGGAAATGTATTCGAATGATAATTACGGTCTTCAAAAGATTAGTTTGGAGATGGCAGAGGTTTTTGTCGCATTCTGTCAAAAACATAATTTGCTTGTTTATTTTTGCGGGGGAGGGTGTATTGGCGCAATCCGGCATGAAGGGTTCATTCCCTGGGATGATGATTTAGATTTTTTTATGCCTAGAGAGGATTATGAAAAATTTTTGATGCTTTGGAATGATGAGGAATATAGCAACCGTTATCGGTTATCTGTGCCGCAGAAAGATTATATTGATCATAATCTATTTGCGACAATACGGGATGCAGAGACAACACAGGTAAAACCCTATCAGAAGGAACTGGACATTCCCCACGGCGTTGCTTTAGATATTTTGCCACTGGATGGCTACGCACCTTCCGGATGGAAAAGAAAATTACAATGCCTTCATGCGTTGATTTATTCTCTTTTTTGCTCACAGCTGATTCCGGAAAATCATGGAAGTTTGATGGTATGGGTGAGCCGGATTATGCTTGGCATTTTCCGTGGAAAAAAGATACGTTACCGAATCTGGAACACGGCAAAGGGAAAGATGACAAGATATGCTATCCGGGATAGTGAATTTATAACCGAGTTATGTTCCGGTCCGTATTATATGAAAAAAAAATATCATGCAGAGTGGTTTGATTCAGCGGTATGGAAAAAATTTGAGGATACGTGTATGCCGATACCGATTGGTTATGACGGATATTTAAGGGAAGCTTTTGGTGACTATATGCAGTTTCCCCCAAAAGAAAAGCAGCAACCACATCATGATAGTCTTTTTTTGGACTTAAATCATGGTTATGAAATATACCGGGGAAAGGAATGGAGAAAATTATGATATTTGCAGCAATTTTAGCAGGCGGAGTTGGTTCAAGAATGAATATAGCAGATATGCCAAAACAATTTTTAGACTTGAATGGGAAGCCAATTATTATTCATACTCTTGAGAAATTTTTACTTAGCGATGAAATTGATGAGTTTTATATCGGAGTCCATCCGAGTTGGCTTTTGCATATGCAGGATCTGATTCGGGAATATATTAATATTAAAAATAAGAATATTCATATTGTTGCAGGTGGTGCAGACCGAAATATTACAATTATGAATGTGATAAATAAAATTGAAGAAGAGTTTGGTGAGAGTGAGGAACACTATATTATTACGCATGATTCAGTGCGTCCTTTTGTTACGTCAAGAATTATTGAAGAGAATATTGAATGTGTAAAGCGTTATAAGGCCTGTGATACGGCGACTGGTGCAGTAGATACGATTGTAATGTCTATAGATGGAAAGGTCATCTCTGAGGTACCAGAGAGGAAGTATCTTTATCAGGGGCAGACACCACAGAGTTTTCAGATGTCATTACTCAAACGTCTGTATCATGATTTATCTGAAGAGGAGAAGGAAATGCTGACGGATGCTTGTAAGATATGTGTGGTCAGGGATGTACCTGTTCATATTGTGGAAGGAGAAGTGTCGAATCTAAAAATTACAACAGTAAGTGATTATAAAATAGCTCAGGCAATGGTTGGAGGAGATTTGATTGATTAATTACATTTATCAGCTTATCAGTCCGAGAGTATTTTCAATTAAATATGCAGATGTTATTATGAAGGATAAGGTTGTGGTAAAGCCGGATTATATGGCTATCTGTCATGCAGATCAGCGCTATTATCAGGGACTCAGGGAACAGAAAATATTGATGAAAAAGCTTCCTATGGCATTGATTCATGAAGCATGTGGTACCGTGGTTTACGACCCAACAGGAAATTATCAGGTGGGGGAGTCAGTTGTTATGATTCCGAATCAGCCTGGGGCAGATGATTCTATCATTGCAGAAAATTATCGGAAAGATTCGGGATTTTTATCGAGCGGAAAGGATGGTTTCTTGCGCGAATATGTAGAAATTCCAGCAAATCGACTTGTAAGAGCGCAGGGAGTTGAAGGGCGTATTGCAGCAATTTCGGAGTTTGTGAGTGTGGCAGTACATTCAGCAGGTCGTTTTCAGTCAGCCTCCCATAAGAGAAAGCATTCCATCGGCATATGGGGTGACGGCAGTCTTGCATATGTACAGGCATGTGTGCTTCGGAGGGTGTTTCCCGATAGCAAATTATTTGTAATTGGGATGACTCCATCAAAGCTGGCTTATTTTTCATTTGTCAATCAGACTTATCTGGCCAGTGAACTTCCGGAGAGCTTTGCAGTTGACCATGCTTTTGAATGCTGCGGGGGCGCAGGAAGTTCCTATGCAATTGACGACATTATCCGTTGTATCGAACCACAGGGAACGGTTATGCTTATGGGTGTCAGCGAAGGCAAAGTGAATATAAATACGAGAGATATTTTGGAAAAAGGATTAACGCTTGTTGGAAGCAGCAGATCCGGTTATGATGATTTTGTAAAAGCTTTAGAATTTATGAAGGATGAAACTTTTGCAGGACGTCTTGGTATGATTGTATATGAAGACAAGCCGGTTAAAACGGTTCAGGATATCCACCGGGTATTCCAGACTGATTTGACAAATGCATTTAAGACAGTATTTCAATGGCGTTTGTAAGCGCAGAAGATGGAGTGAAAATGGAAGATATTTTAACAGATGAGGGGCTAAGACGATTACAGGAGAAGTCTCTCGAAATTTTGCTTGTTTTTCGGGATTTTTGTGAAAAGAACGGTTTGCTTTTTTTCTTTTGTGGTGGTTGCTGCATTGGCGCGCTTCGACATGGGGGATTTATACCATGGGATGATGATATTGATGTTTTTATGCCACGGAGAGATTATGAAAAGCTGGCTTTACTGTGGGAAAGGGAAATGAGTGATACGAAATATGTATTTTGCCGAGACAGTGAGAAGGTCTTTTTGCGCTCTTTGTTAAGTGCAATTTCGGATGAAGAGACAACTTTTATCAAGGAACGCCAGTCAGATTTGGATATTTCGCATGGCATTCGACTTGAAATCCTGCCTTTAGATGGCTGTCCGAATGGAATACGGCGTAAGTTTCAAATTTTTTGGGCATTGGTGCATCAAATTGTTATGAATCAGGAACCTCTGACAAGTAAAGGAAAGGTTTTTGAAATTCCCGGAAGAATTCTTTTGTTTTTACTTCCAACCTGGAGGTTACGTTATCGGGTAGCGAAGTTTGCGGAGAGAAGGATGTCAAAGTATCCAATCGAGTCCTGCCAAAAGGTTACAGAGCTTTGTGCAAGGTGGAAGTATATGGTGAATGAATATCCGAAAGAGATTTTTAATTCTGCGGTATTAAAGCCATTTGAGGGTTATAAAATACCGGTTCCGGTTGGTTATGACACATATTTAAAGATGGCATTTGGAAATTATATGGAGTGGCCGCCGGAGCAAGAGAGAATCCCGAAGCATGATGCAGTACGAATTGATATGGAACACAGCTATAAAGAGTATAAGGGGATTGATTATTGTAAAGAAGAGGAGAGAAAAGGTAAATGATAAAGGGACTCGTTAGTATTATCATTCCGGTTTATAATTCTGTTGATGGTATTGCTGGCTGTTTAGATAGCATTTTAGCACAGACATATCCTGATTTTGAAGTTATCATTGTAGATGATGGTTCTGAGGATGGCAGCACGCAGCTATGCCAGGAATATGCAGAAAGGGATGCGAGAATTCAGGTTTTAACGAAAAAAAATGAAGGAGTTTCTGCTGCAAGAAATCAGGGGATAAAATTAGCAAAGGGGGAATTTTTACAATTTGTAGATAGTGACGATTGTCTGTATCCTTCCTTTTGTGAGAAAATGACTTCCTATCTCAATGAAAATCCGGTTGACGTTGTTATCTGTGGGTATAAAATGATGAAAGATGGTCAGTTGCGGAGACCAAAACCATTTCTTTATGTTGACTTAGCTGAATTTATGCCACAATTTGGAAATTACTATAATCATTGCAATAATACTATTAATGCACCTTGGAATAAGATGTACCGGCATTCTGCTGTACATGCTGAATTCCCGACAGATTTATCCAAGGGGGAAGATTTATTGTTCAATTTAGAAATCTTGGAAACAGCAGAAGGTATATTGTTTGTAGGTGATGTTTTATACATATATAATAATCTGAATGAGCAGTCTTTGACTGCAAAATTCAGGGAAGATGGATTTGAAATAGAAGAGCGACTGTATCGCAGAGTACGTGCATTTTATCAGAGACATGCTTCAAACCGGAGGTATCATTTTCTGGATGCCTGCTTTTTAGATGGTATAAAAGGAAAAATGATTGCACTTGTCAAACGTTCAGGAAAGGAAAAGAAAGAATGCGTGAGACTGATTCGAAAGTGGATCAGGCATCCGAGCGTAAGGCGATTGCTCCGATACAAAAAAGGTTTCAGAAAGAAAGATATGGTTTTGCTGTATCTAATCCAATTTCGTCTGGCAGGAGTTATTTATCACTATTATCGTTTGATTTATTAATGGAGGAAGCCGTGAAAAAAAAAATTGCGCTTATTAATTTTGATTTAACATGCAGAGGCGGTTCGCAGCAGGTTCTTGTGAATATTGCTAATGCATTGTGTGAACGTTATGAGTTTTATGTTATCAGTCTGGCTGCCGAAAACAATTCATGTGCGTATTTGTTGTCGTCGGATATTCATTATAAAAACATTCTTCCTTATAAAGCAAGAATCAGACAGGCCATTTTGCATGGTGGTAAGAAATTGAGAGCTTATCTGAAAGAAAATGGGATTGAACAGGTTCAGTATGTAGGTGCCTATGCAGGATTGTGTGCAAGTATAATGTGCAGACGGCTTACTGTGGAAAAAGTATTTTGCGATCATGGGGCTTTGATGAACCAGTGGCATGAGAAACCGGCGAGAATTATGCGGACACTGGGTTGCCGGCTTTCTGATTTAACAGTTGTTTTAACGGAACAAAGCCGGCAGGCATATTTAGATAAATTGAAGTGCAGGTACAGTCAGGTCAAGACAATATACAACTGGATTGATGAGGATGTGTATGAAAAGGCCGGAGCTTATGACCAGAATTCAAGAAAGCTAATTACAGCAGGACGCTTCTCGCATGAAAAAGGATATGATTTATTAGTGGAAGTTGCGAAAAAACTTCATGATGAGGGTGTTGAATTTATCTGGGACATTTTTGGAGGGGGAGATACCTTTGAGGAAGTAAAAAGTAAAATTCAGGAATATGGGATTGAAAAACAAGTTATATTAAAGGGTTTGACAGATCGAATGTATGAGCAGTATCAGGGGCATGCTTTATATGTTTTGACTTCTTATCGTGAGGGGCTTCCGCTTGTTTTGTTAGAAGCAAAAGCGAACCACCTTCCTTTGATAAGTTTTGATATTGTATCAGGACCGTCTGAAATTATACGGGATGGAGTTGATGGAATTCTAGTTCCTGCTTATGATATTGCAGCGATGGCAGATGCAATAAAGACTCTTTTGAATGATGAGAAAGCGAAAATAACGATGTCCTCGCATGCATGTGAAAATTTGGAACTTTTTTCAAAGGAGAAAATATTAAAACAATGGATTGAAATTATGGATGGAATATCGTGTGATAAAATCAGAGAAGACTGCATCTAAGATGCGGTCTTCTCTGATTTTGTGGAAATTGTTATTTTGTTCATATAACTAAGAGCTATAAGGAATAGCATAGTCTCAATATTATTTGTGAAAAAAAGATCGGTAAAGAAAAAGGTAAAAGTCATAGTAGCAAGTAAAGTTGTAATAAAGAAGATGAATAAGTCATCCGGCAGCCTGTCTGAATGGAGAAAAAACCATATTTTTTTCAATTCAAACAGCATGAATATGACCATAATAGCAAATCCTATCCCTCCGGTTGTTACAAGAAGGCTCAGATAGCCATTATGAGTTACATATTGCCTTTTCGATAAATATCCGTCCGGCTCCGTTTCGTCTGCTAATAGAAGTGCTCCCCTGGGAGAAGTACCGAATAAGGGCTTTTTTGTATATAATTTTAAATAGTTTTTCCATATTGTAGAGCGATTATTTGAGATATTCTCCAAGTTTACATCTTCACGGATAAACTCGTCTTCAACACCTCGATTAGGAGTAATTAGATACCCCAGCCCACGTAAGGAAGCAAAGATAGTAAGATAGCCAACTGCTAATATTAAAATGGTAATGATAATTGTTTTTGCAATGGAAGCGGCAGATAAAACACTGTCTTTCCTTTTTCTCTGTAGCAATACATAGAGAAGGGCAGATAAAAGAATACTGATATAGACGGTACGGGAGTTTGACATAATAATATAGCAAATATGAATTCCAATACTGATACGGTATAAGATACGAAGCCCTTTTGTTTTTGTTTTGCTCACTAGATAGAGCAACCCATAAATAAGAAGCAATGAGGTGAATGCAGCAAAATTCGGATCTGAAAAGAAACCGAAAAGCCGACCTTCCATAAAGCCTTGGCGGATAACCCGACCTTCTGTATAATCAAGTGGAAAGTGCAGGTTTAACATATACAGGACAATAGAACCAAGTGATGCGAGACTCCATAGGAAGTTACATAAGATAAGAAGTCTCTTAAGGCAGTAACAAAAATCTTCTTTGTCAAAATGCATTGCTAAAAAATAAAATAGCATAATCTGAGAAAAGAGGATAGTGATTGCCTTGATATTTCCAATTAAATCGTATTTGTAATTGAGAAGTGTAGAAAGGCAGCATACAAATAAGAAGAGAATTAATAGGCGGTTGTGTTTGGCTTTTCGAAAGCTTCCAAAAGAAATAAATTCATAGACGGCGAGCAGTACACCTGAAAGGGTAAAGCTAACGTAGAGGATTGAATTTGCAAGTCCGTCAATGGCAAGATTTGTAATAGTAAAGCGTGTCATGATACTATAAAGTGCAAATAAAGCGATATACCAGGATACAATTATTTTATATAAATTTTCATACTTCTGAAGTGATTTTATCTGAAACATTGAGTAACTCCTTTGTAATTGTATAATAATGGTAATGCTGAATAAAAAATCAACTTTTACATTATACAATATTGCGGTGGAAAATACAAACACTAATTTGCGTCATCAGGGCAATTCCGCAAACATAAGAATTTTTTGTACAATTGCGAAACATCTTAAAAAATGGAAGACAAAACGGTTACATTTGTTGCTGTGTTGAATTTTCTGTTGATTTGAGATATAATGTAAAATATGCTGCTTTGTATAGCAGAAAAGGAGGGCTTTATGAAAGTACTAGTCACTGGAGGAGCAGGATACATTGGCAGTACAATATGTTCTGTTTTAAGTGAGGTAGGGCATGTTCCAATTGTTTTGGATTCATTAATTAGTGGGAGAAGAGAATTTGTAAAGGAACATATTTTCTATCAGGGAGATATTGCAGATCGGAAGCTGTTAATGAGAATATGGGAGGAGCAAGGACCTTTTGATTGTGTGATACATCTGGCAGGACTGATTTCAGTACCTGAGTCAGTACAACATCCGTATGAATATTATCGCGAGAATGTAGAAAAGGCAATTATGTTCTTCAAGAATTTACAGGAACTGGGTTGTAAAAAAATTATTTTCAGTTCATCTGCATCTGTTTATGGCAATACAAGTGAACGTGAAGTAACAGAAGAACATATTACATCACCGGAAAGTCCTTATGCAAAGACAAAAGTAGTGGTTGAAGAGATTTTGAAGGATTATGCGAATGCATATGGAATAAAGGCAGTAGCACTGCGTTATTTTAATCCGATTGGAGCGGATCCTAAATTACGAACAGGAAGTTATGTGAAAAATCCGTCTCATATTTTAGGAGTTCTTCTGAGGGCAGCCGTTTCAGAGACTAAAAAAATGACAGTTACAGGGGTAAACTATCCTACTCGTGATGGTTCGGGAATTCGGGATTATATTCATGTATGGGATTTGGCACTGGCACATGTAAGTGCAGTGGAAAAAATAGATAAGCTTTCCGAATTGCCTAATGGAGGTTGTTTTGAGATTATAAATATTGGGCGTGGAGACGGAGTAACCGTAAAAGAACTGATCAGGGCATTTGAACAGGTAGTTGGAGTAAAGTTGGATGTGGAGGAAGGTGAGCCGAGGGAAGGTGATGTGGCAGGGGCTTTTGCTGTTTGCAAAAAAGCGGAAAAACTTCTTGGCTGGAAAGCCGGTTTGACAATTGAGGAAGCAATTCAGGATGCCCTATTGTGGGAACAGAGAAAAAAGATAGTTTTAAATATAGAGTGATTTTTTGGAAAGGAAATTTATTTCGGTATAAAATATGAATCGAATCAGGAATTTTATTGAAAGTGGAAAAGTGTCTATTATCTATCGTTTTTTACTTATTGTATGGGATATTGCAGCGATTCTGTTTTCTATGTTCTTTTCTCTTTATCTAAGGCATGATATGAATTGGGATAAGACGGTAAAAAGTGGCATTGAAGCGGATTATCAATTGGGATATTTTCAGACGTTAATTGATTTGTCAGTACCGATTATTGTTGTGACTCTCTTGATTTTTATGCTGTTTCGCCTTTATAACAGCCTGTGGCGTTTTGTAAGTACGAGAGAAGTTATTAATATGGTGTTTGCCTGTGGGTTTGCCGGAATCGCGGAGTACCTGATTGTATCGGGTACATATCATCGGCTTCCAAGAAGCTGTTTTATTATTTTCATGATTCTGCTTTTTATTTTATGCTTTATTGCCCGTTTCTCCTATCGCCTGATTCGGCTTTTGTTTAATGCAAACACGCATGGAAAAGGTGTTCGCAATACAATGATTATTGGAGCCGGCGAAGCTTGTAATATGGTCATCAATGAATTGCAGATGAGTCCAAATCTTGACAGCCGGATTCGTTGCATTATTGATGATAATAAAGTAAAGCAGGGGATGTATATCCATGGAATAAAAGTTGTGGGTGGTAGAGAGGTTATTGTTTCCAGCGCAAAACAGTATGATATAGATGAAATTATTTTAGCGATGCCAAGTGCATCCAAAAGAACAATACAGGAATTGCTGGAAATATGTCAGAATACGGATTGTGAGTTGAAAATACTGCCAGGTGTGTACCAATTTGTGACGGGAGAAGCTAAGGTAGAAAAGATTCGTAAAGTTGAAATTGAAGATTTATTAGGAAGAGAACCAGTTCAAACGAATCTGGAATCAATTATTAATTATGTGAAAAATAAAGTCGTTCTTGTGACGGGAGGCGGAGGTTCCATTGGAAGTGAACTCTGCCGTCAGATTGCTGCTAATCAGCCTAAAATTTTAATTATATTTGATATTTATGAAAATAATGCGTATGAAATTCAACAGGAATTGCGTAGGAGGTACCCTCATTTACATCTGGAAGTTTTGATTGGCTCAGTTAGAAATACAAGTCGGGTGGATCAGGTGTTTAAAGATTATCATCCGGATATTGTATATCACGCAGCTGCACATAAACATGTGCCACTAATGGAAGACAGTCCAAATGAGGCAATTAAAAATAATGTATTTGGAACCTATAAAGTTGCTTTAGCGGCAAGTCGGTATCATACAAAAAAATTTGTTTTAATATCGACAGACAAAGCGGTAAATCCAACGAATATTATGGGCGCTTCAAAACGAATATGTGAAATGATTATTCAGGGACTCAATAAGCAATCACAAACGGAATTTGTTGCTGTTCGTTTTGGAAACGTGCTGGGAAGTAATGGAAGTGTGATTCCACTTTTTAAAAAGCAGATTGCAGAGGGCGGTCCTGTAACCGTTACAGATCCTAATATTATCCGCTATTTCATGACGATTCCAGAGGCAGTTTCTCTTGTGATTCAGGCTGGAGTTTATGCAAAAGGCGGTGAGATTTTTGTTCTGGATATGGGAAACCCGGTTAAAATTGCAGATTTAGCAAAGAAGCTGATACAATTATCGGGGTATACGCCGGATGTTGACATTGAGATTCAGTATACAGGACTTCGGCCAGGAGAGAAGTTATATGAAGAAATGCTTATGGATGAAGAGGGATTGACAGATACCGAACATGACATGATTCATATTGGAAAGCCAATTGAGTTTGATGAAGATGAATTTTTTGCACTTTTAGAGGAATTATACAAATATGCCTATGAGGAAACCAACAATATGAAGGAACTGGTAGCAAAGATTGTTCCGACATATCAGATCCGGGAGGAGGACAGGATGCGGGATAAGAAGAAGTTGGGAGAGATTTCTACTAATTTTTATGAAAGAGAAATTAGTGGAGAAACTCATATGCCAAATTAAAAAGGAGGTTGTGTATGAAGGGAATTGTATTAGCAGGGGGGAGTGGAACAAGATTGTATCCCCTGACGAAAGTGACATCAAAGCAGTTATTGCCAATTTATGATAAACCAATGATTTACTATCCGTTATCTGTATTAATGAATGCCGGAATTAAAGACATTCTTATCATTTCTACACCAGACGATACCCCAAGATTCCAGGAATTGCTGGGGAATGGCAATCAGTTCGGAATTCGGCTGTCTTATCAGATACAACCAAGTCCAGATGGATTAGCACAAGCATTCCTGATTGGTGAGGAGTTTATTGGAAATGATTCAGTAGCCATGATTTTAGGAGATAATATTTTTCATGGGCATGGATTGAAAAAGAAGATTCGTAGGGCTGCACAGAAAAAGGCGGGTGCAACTGTTTTTGGTTATTATGTAGATGATCCGGAGCGTTTTGGAATTGTAGAATTCGATGAGGATGGGAAAGCAGTTTCGATTGAGGAAAAACCAGAAGAACCAAAGTCAAATTATTGCGTAACCGGGCTTTATTTTTATGATAATCGTGTTGTGGAATATGCAAAAAGTTTAAAACCTTCAAAACGGGGAGAACTGGAGATTACAGATTTAAACCGAATTTATCTTGAAAAGGGAGAATTGGATGTTGAGCTACTTGGTCAGGGCTTTACCTGGCTGGATACGGGAACACACGAATCCCTTGTAGAGGCAACTAATTTTGTAAAGACCGTTGAGAGTCATCAACATCGGAAAATTGGATGTCTGGAGGAAATTGCATATTTAAATGGTTGGATTCAAACAGAAGATATGCTGCAAACGTATGAGACGATGAAGAAAAATGAATATGGTGCGTATTTGAAAGATGTACTTGATGGAAAATTTATAATAGTAAAAGAAGAAAAATAAGCTGTGCAAATCAGTTCAATCTGTTCCTAAAGGCAATATAGCGGTGTAACAATCTATAACTGTTACACCGCTATATCTCACTTTAAAATTGGATATAAAAGTATCAACCGTTTTTCTTTGCTCGGAAACGTGCGGTTGGATCCAGAATTTTTTTGCGAATTCTAAGGTTTTCCGGTGTGATTTCCAATAATTCGTCTGTATCGATGAATTCTAATGCCTCTTCCAGGCTGAGTTCTCGTTTTGGGGTTAGTCGGAGAGCATCGTCAGAACCGGAAGCACGTGTATTTGTCAACTGTTTTTTCTTACAAACATTTACTTCAATATCATCCGTTTTTCCATTTTGTCCAACTACCATACCGCCATATACTTTTTCTCCGGGACCGACAAAAAGTGTTCCCCTCTCTTGGGCATTAAATAAGCCATAAGTGATTGCTTCACCAGATTCAAATGCAATGAGAGACCCTTGTGTACGGTATTC
>CATZVV010000027.1 GCA_958425285.1 uncultured Lachnoclostridium sp.
CCAAAGGCAGAGAGGGAGTATTATACATAAATATCCTTACTCCTCGGCAGGCGCTGCGCTTACGTCAATTCTGACACCTGCTGTCTACGGCAGTTTATAATAATAGTGGACTTGCCACAACATTATTTATTATACACAAATATATTTCACTTGTCAAATCTTTATCGTTTCTGCTATTAACCAAGCTTTACAGGGTTTACCTTCACACCAGGGCCCATCGTGCTTGCCAAAGTAACACTTCTCAGATACTGACCTTTGGCACTTGATGGTTTTGCCTTAATAATTGCATCCATCAAAGTATTAAAGTTGTCCTGTAACTGCTCTTCTGAGAAAGATGCCTTTCCTACAGGAACATGAATAATATTTGCTTTGTCCAGACGATATTCAATCTTACCTGCTTTAATATCATTTACAGCCTTTGTAACATCCATTGTAACCGTACCGGCTTTCGGGTTCGGCATCAAACCTTTTGGTCCCAGAACACGTCCCAAACGACCTACAACACCCATCATATCCGGAGTTGCCACTACTACATCAAATTCAAACCAGCCATCGTTCTGGATTTTTGGAATCAATTCATCCCCACCAACAAAATCAGCTCCAGCCGCTTTTGCTTCTTCCAGTTTATCACCTTTCGCAAATACAAGAACACGAACGGTTTTACCTGTTCCGTGAGGAAGTACAACAGCTCCACGTACCTGCTGGTCTGCATGACGTCCGTCTACACCGAGACGAATATGAGCTTCAACGGTTTCATCGAATTTTGCAACTGCTGTCTTTTTTATAAGGCTTACAGCTTCTTCTACATCATATTGAGTCATTTTGTCAATATTTTTTGTAGCTTCTAAATATTTCTTGCCTCTCTTCATAATTTAAACCTCCTAGTGGTATTAGCGACATTGTATCTTTGCAATACGGAAATACAGACCTCCGCCATGCCTCCCACAACGTTTCATATAACATTAAGTCTTTTGCGATGTCTAAAATTTTGTAATGCTTATTTTTATTCTTCTACTGTGATGCCCATACTTCTTGCTGTTCCTGCAATCATGCTCATTGCAGCTTCAACAGATGCAGCATTTAAATCAGGCATTTTTAATTCAGCAATTTCCTTGATTTTGTCCTTGGAAATTGTAGCAACTTTTGTTCTGTTCGGAACTCCTGAACCCGACTGAATATTACATGCTTTTTTCAACAATACTGCTGCCGGTGGAGTTTTTGTAATAAAACTAAAACTTCTATCCGCATAAACAGTAATTACAACCGGAATGATCATACCTTCCTGTCCAGCTGTCTTTGCATTAAATTCTTTTGTAAACTGAACAATATTTACACCATGCTGTCCAAGTGCAGGACCAACCGGTGGTGCCGGTGTTGCTTTTCCGGCCGGAATCTGTAATTTAATATATCCTTCAACTTTCTTAGCCATTTGAAGTTACCTCCTGTATTTATAAAACTTCAATATCTGAAAAATCAATTTCAACCGGTGTATCACGACCAAACATATCAATGCCAATTACAAGCATCTGTTTTGCCGGATGAATCTCTCGGACAATGCCACTTGTATCTTTCCAGACACCATTTTTTACCATAACTGTATCGCCCAGCTGGAATGGAACTTCCTGCGCTTCTGCAACAAATCCCATTGCCTCAATTTCCTCATTTGTGAGCGGTACCGGCTTAGAGCCTGGTCCGACAAAGCCTGTTACACCACGTGTATTACGGACAACATACCAAGTCTCGTCATTCATAATCATATTGAGAAGCACATACGCAGGAAACATTTTCTTTTGAACCTGTTTCTTTTCTCCGTTTTTGTCCTCAACCACGTTCTGCATTGGCACAGAAACTTCCAGAATCTGATCCTGCAGGTTTCTGTTTTCAATCGCTTTCTCGATATTCGCTTTTACTTTATTCTCATACCCGGAATAGGTATGAACTACATACCATTTTGCTTCTTCCATACAATCACCCAATTCCAAGAATCTTTTCGAAACCAAATGCAATTCCTGTATCAACAATGGAAATAATCACTCCCAGAATGATACTGATTACAACAACCAGTGCAGTCTGTTTGATCAAATCATCTTTCTTTGGCCACGTTACCTTCTTGAACTCGGATTTTACGCGCTTGAAGAAGCTTTTTTTCGTAGTGCTCTCTGCCTTTACAGTTTCGCTCATACGACACACATCCTTTCTGCAAAATTGGTTCTCTTAGAAAACCAATCACCATTACACAGACTATTTCGTCTCTTTGTGTAATGTGTGTGTTTTACAAAATCTACAATATTTTTTTGTTTCCATTCTGTCCGGATGGTTCTTCTTGTCTTTGGTCATGTTGTAGTTACGCTGTTTACATTCTGTACATTCCAAAGTAATCTTAACTCGCATTCTGTCACCTCCGTAATTTTTTCATCAAAATTTTAGGCATAAAAAAAAGACCTAATCCATCGCTCAATTACTATAACACAAAAGGGGACAATACGTCAACCTTTTTATCACTTTATAAAAAACGTAATCAACAGCAGCTCCCAATGTGTTCATCATAATGTCATTTAATTCAAAAGATCAATTAAACCTGCAGATATTATTTATAAACTCAAATGAAGTTATATACTCCACTACAAAAGGAACAAACTGCAAAACAGACCAACTTGTTTTTTTTATTATTATTTGTTAAAATTAACACTATATCCGAATGCAGTTGATAAACTATAATAAATTGAATTGTCCTATCATCCTAAAACGTTGAATAAGCAACCATTTTTTATGTTTTTACACCTAAAAAGCAATTATTACGTATACTCCGGTTCACTGCTATATCGCTTAAAATCTATGTCAGCAACCTCTACTCAAAGAAACGCTTCGGCAACTAGATATTACAGCCAACTTATCAAGCATTCAAACAAAGAGGGGCTGCTAACCTATTCCTACGAGGACTACAACAAATGAAAAGAAATGCCAATTTTTTACCAAAGGAACTTTTATTCCTTTTTTTCCTTCTTCTCATAGGAGTAGGAATTTCCATATGGATTTACCTGCCATCAGGTCAGAAAGGCACACTGGTTCAAGTTATGACAGACGGAAAAGAAACTGCGGTTTACCGTCTGGATACGAATCGCACGATTGAACTGACTAACGGCAGTGATTTTCATAATACTCTGAAAATTGAAAATCATACGGCTACGATTATTTCTGCCAATTGCAGAGACCAGCTTTGCGTTTATCATAAATCCATTTCTTCACCGGGAGAGTCTATCATCTGCCTCCCACATAAGCTATCTATCACTATAATTGGTGGAAATGAATCTGTACCTGATGGCATATCGGGTTAAACATATTACAAGAAGGAGAATTCTATGTCAAAAAAAATTGCTTTGTTTTCCATTTTCCTAGCACTTTCCTTTTTATTTAGTTATATAGAAGCTCTGTTTCCACTTCCCCTCCCTTTTCCTGGAATAAAATTAGGCTTTGCAAATATTATTCTGATTCTTGCCCTATATCAAAATGGCTATGCCTATGCTCTGACTTTATCTATATTAAGAAATCTGTTGACAGCTTTTAGTTTTGGAAACCTTTTTCTGTTTTTCTATAGTTTTTCCGGGAGTATTTTTTCGCTGTCAGCAATGGCTCTTATTTTATATATATCAAAAAGAAAATTCCACCCGGTATGCGTCAGTGCAGCGGGTGGAATCATGCATAATCTTGGTCAACTTGTAGCAGCCACTTTCTTTTTTCCTATACAGGCAGTACTTTCTTATCTTCCAATTCTCTATTTCTGCGGATTTTTCACAGGCTGTCTGACAGGTTTTCTTGCCGAACTCTGTTTGCAAAGACTGCCGAACTCAACAATAAGAGTTAAATAACATTCCACTATACATTGATTCGGTATAAGACACCCCAACGTTTTTCCGGGTTAAAAAAGCATAGCTGCATATTCTTTTTTCTAAATACTCCATTGGATTACGATTCATCTGCTCACTTTTTATTTTCAGTGCCTTAAAAAAGTCAGACGGCACAGTAACTTCAACACCCTCTTGCTTTGACAGAAATCCATTTTCATCAATTTGCAAACCATGCTCTGTAATTTCACCTTCAAACTCACTCACCAAGGCTCTCATTTCGCTACCCGGCCTTGACTTGCGACCTACAGATTCACCAAACTCATCGCTCCTTTTTAGAAGCCGGTTAAAAACAGAAATACTTTCTTCGATTATTTTCTCCGAATCTACTGATCCATTCTCCGAATCTAATGCATCCGAAATGGCTGCTTTCATTTCCATTGACATTTCTTTCACATCCAATACATATGCCTGTTTTGAATCCGAAAAATCGACCATGGCAAGCGGCTGATTTCTGTTAAGGGTTATTATCCTGCTATATATACTTTTTAGTTCATGCTTCTTATGTACCGCATATTTGGCCGACATTTTGGGAAGGTATCCCCCGAGATAATGATTATATACTTCAACCATATGCTTCACCTTCTTTTCATACATTAACCTTTCCGTTCACTACATCTGCTATTTTCTGTCCTTACCCATATACCTCATTTTACCGGACATCCGCTTTGGGCATTCACCTACATCCTCAACTAAAAAAGCTTTCTTTACATCATTTGCCAAACTCTTTGCACATTCCGGGCAAAAACGTCCATACCTTATCTCACAGCCACACTTTTCACACTTTATAAAGACTTCTGAATTTTCCGGTATCTCCAGCCGTCCATGTTTTAAGTAATCTTCAATAACAGCAATTCGGACACCCGTCGCCAAAGATATTTCTGTCGCGGGTGATGGTCCATGTTCCTCAATGTAAGTTCTGACCTTCCCAAATGTATCCAAACTCACCTTACCGCAAGAAGTACACTGATAGGCTCCCCGCCCTTTATATTCCAACTTACCGCCACAAACTTGACAGCGAATCGGGCGGTCTCCTACGAGCATTTTACTACGTTGATCCAAATTATCCCTCCTTGCTACCTTCCTATACTTATACATAATTTTAACACATTCTGTAAATAAATACAATACTTGAGTTTTTGCAACTTATCCGCCAAAATCCAATTATATCTATATTCTTATGACCAACTTTTAAAAATCATCCGGTCTACTTTCATTACCTGTCAAATGAAAAGTAAAAATGAAATCCTACAAAAAGCAGCAATAATACAATAGACAAAATTACCCCATTATGGTAGAATTTGACATAAAAAATTTTGTAAATAACAATGTGATTGGAGTCACGGTTCCAATCAATTGGGTCTTGAATGGATTCTATTATATACTTTCTGGAATATTAGGGAGCTATTGGTTTGTCTACTCGGAAACCATACAAGAGTCACAACTCGTGTACGAAAAACGGTATTGGATTATTGCCCACATTCCTATAATCATACTGTTTATTTTAACACTCGTTTCATTAAAAACAGGATGACTCTTTTATATTGATGCACAAAATGTATACCACCTCGGTCCAGCCTATGCCTTGCAATTATTAATATCTTATGACCCTGTAATTTTTACTGCCTCTAAAGCATTCTATTTATCCTTTCATACCGACAACTATCGGAGAAAATCCGAACTAAGAACATTAGCTAATTATATAAGATAAAAAAGAGCCGACCTACCAAATAAGAAATGGAGCAAAAAATTGCACTTCTTTACTTAATAAACCATTTGTACACATGCAAAAAGCACCACTTATATAAGATTATGTTTTCACTAATCTTAATCAAAGTGGCACTTTTCTAAATTCTGTTATCTTAAAAAAATCATCGGGTTCACGGTTTCTTTTCCATTTTTAACTTGATAAAACAGATTTGCACCTTCTACCGAATAGTAATTTGTGGGATCTGCAATTTTGCCGATTACCTGACCTTCTTTTACCTGATCACCTTTTTTTACCGTGATATTTTTTAGCTGTCCGTATGAAACCGTGTAATTATCTCCAATCGATACTGTGACCATATTGCCGTTTTCATCATCTTTTGAAATACTTTTTACGACTCCATCTGTACTTGCCTTTACTTTTGTACCAACTTTACTTTGGATTACAATTCCGGAATTAGTACGATACTGCGCTAATGTTTTAAAATAAATTACTTTATCTGGGCTGTAATCTAAAATCACGTTTCCGGACACCGGCCAAAGCAAACCACTTTCCTGATTAAAGTGGAGGTTATCCGTATGATCCTTTGTTACGGAAGCAACTTTTGCTTTTGGCGTTTCCATCGGCTTTTCTGTTTTTGCCGGAATTACCTTGGATGCCTGCTCTGTTTCAGGCTCCTTTGTTGGTACTACCGTTGCCTGTGGTTCCTCTGTTGCCTCTACCACCAAATTTTCATCTCCGGAATTATTTCCGGCATCCGGTGAATTGCCTACCATATTTAAGCAAATTACCGCAAATGCCACAATCGCAACAATCCCTGCCAGTAATGAAATATAAAATCCTTTTTCTTTATAGAACATAAAAAATCACCTCTGCTTTCATTGTGACCAAAAGAGAGGTGATTTATTCAATGATATAACAAGAAATCTGCTCTATCTGACTCTAACTTTTTCCAATTTCCAAATTTCCTTTGCATACTCCTCAATGGTGCGATCCGATGAGAACTTACCACATTTTGCTGTGTTCAGCATCGCCTTCTTTGCCCACCCCTTTTCATCACGATAAGCAGTCTCTACACGCTTTTGTGCTTCTTCGTATGAACGGAAATCCTTTAATATGAAATACTGGTCTGCAGGTTCTCCACCATTGCGGTCTAACAGGGAATTATAAATTTCCCGGAATAGTTCCGGATTTTCAGGGCTGTATGTGCCATCCACAAGTTGGGTTAATACTGCCCGTATATCACTGTCAATATTGTAGATTTCTCTCGGGTTATAATTTCCGTTTTGCTCAAAATCAATTACCTCCTGGGAAGTAAGTCCGAAAATGAAGGCATTTTCCTCCCCTACCTCTTCCACAATTTCAACATTGGCACCATCCATTGTACCAAGAGTTGGTGCACCGTTCAGCATAAATTTCATATTTCCGGTACCGGAAGCCTCCTTACTTGCTGTAGAAATCTGTTCAGATACATCAGCAGCAGCAAAAATCATTTCAGCATTTGAAACACGATAATTTTCAATAAATACAACTTTGATTTTATCATTTATGTCCTTGTCGTTATTAATTACCTCACCAACACTGTTAATCAATTTAATAATTGCCTTTGCACGCCGGTAACCGGCAGATGCCTTCGCACCAAAAATAAATGTTCTGGGATAAATATCCATTTCCGGATTTTTCTTTAATTGATTATACAAGTGCATAACGTGCAAAATATTTAAAAGCTGGCGCTTGTACTCATGAAGCCGTTTTACCTGCACATCAAAAATCGAACGAGGATTTACATCAATTCCATTGTGCTCTTTTATATATTTTGCCAGACGTACTTTGTTTTGATACTTGATATTCATAAATTCCTGACATGCTTTTTCATCTTCTACATATAAACTGAGTTTATTGATATGTGACAAATCGGTAATCCATTCCGGGCCGATTTTATCTGTCACCCAACTTGCCAACAGTGGATTTCCATGCAGCAAAAATCGGCGCTGTGTAATACCATTTGTTTTATTATTAAATTTTTCCGGCATCATTTCATAAAAATCTTTTAATTCCTGATGTTTTAAGATTTCTGTGTGCAGCCGTGCCACACCATTTACACTAAATCCGGCTGCAATAGCCAAATGTGCCATCTTAACCTGACCATCATAAACAATTGCCATTTTTTGTATTTTTTCGAAATGATTCGGATACTTTTCCTGTATAGTCAGGATAAATCGTCGGTTAATTTCTTCTGTAATCTGATAGATACGCGGAAGCAGTCTGGAAAACAACTCCAAAGGCCATTTTTCTAATGCTTCTGACATAATTGTATGATTTGTGTAGGCACAAGTCTTTGTTGTTACATTCCATGCTTCATCCCATTCCAAACCATATTCATCAAGCAATATTCTCATTAACTCAGGAATGGTGACCGTCGGATGTGTATCATTTAACTGAAAGCAAACTTTTTCATACAGTCTATGGATGTCATCATGGTTCTCCATATATTTTGCAACGGCACGCTGTACACTGGCTGATACAAAAAAGTACTGCTGCTTCAAACGAAGTTCTTTCCCTGCATAGTGATTGTCATTCGGATATAACACTTCACAAATTGTTCTCGCCAGATTCTGCTGTTCAACTGCTTTTTGATAATCTCCTTTATCAAAAGAATCCAAATTAAATGTATCAATTGCTTCTGCATCCCAAATACGAAGGGTATTGACAACACCGTTTCCATAACCAGCCACAGGGAGATCGTATGGAACAGCCATAACGGACTGATACCCTTCCTGCACAAAATGGTCTCTTCCATCTTCGCCTTTGCGCACCGCAACATAACCGCCAAATTTTACTTCAACCGCATATTCACTCCGTTTCATCTCAAATGGATTTCCATGCTTGAGCCAATCATCCGGTGCTTCAATCTGAAAGCCATTCTCAATTTTTTGCATAAACATTCCATATTTATATCGGATTCCGCAACCATATGCCGGATATCCGAGAGTTGACAGAGATTCTAAAAAACATGCAGCCAGTCTTCCGAGTCCACCATTTCCCAACGCAGCATCCGGTTCCTGATCTTCAACCACATCCAAGTCAAATCCATAACCATCCAGCACCTCACGAATAACCTTATCTTCCTTCATATTAATGATAAGATTACCAAGTGCCCGGCCCATTAAAAACTCCATGGAAAGATAATAAACTGTTTTGGCATCTTCTTCCTCATACCTTTTATGAGTTTCCATCCAATCGTTTACTAATTCATCCTTCACAGCAAACGCAACTGCCTGAAACATCTGCTCATTTGTCGCCTCTTCTACCTCCTTGCGAAACAAAAGTCTCATGTAGTTTTTAATATCCTTTTTCAGTTCTTCTTTTCTTTCAATTTCCTTAATAATGTTCATGCGCACCCTTCTTTCTTTTAAAGACTAGTTGCTATTTACATGCCACACCAAACATAACACTCTCGCCATTAATCTTCCATTCAGCCGTATGACCTTTCATTTCTCCAATGAAAATATTATCTGCCAGAACCTCTTTCTTAATCTGCTCGGCATTTCGTTTGATGATTTCTTTTATTTTATCATTTTCATCCTGATAAACATAAATATGGTCTGTTACTTCAAAACCAGAGTCCTTACGCATTGTCTGAATTTTGCTGATAATCTCTCTTACAAATCCTTCTTCTATCAATTCATCGGTCAGGTTCGTATCAAGAACAACTGTAATACCTCTATCGGATTCAGAAATATACCCTTCCATTTGGGCCGCTTCTACAAGAAGGTCATCCTTCTCAAGTACTTCTTCTGCCCCACCTACAATTATTGTCACTTTACCATCCTGATTCAGAGCATCCATTGTCTGATTTCCATCCAAGCCGGACAAAACCTCCTTCAATGCCCCCAAACGGCTTCCAAAACGTTTACCTAAAGTTCTCAGCTGTGGCTTAAAGCTATAGCTTGTAAAGTCTCTTACATCATCAGTAAAGACAACTTCTTTGACATTCAGTTCATCCGCAATAATCTCTTTATAAAAATCGGATAATTCACCTTCTGCTTTAACATACATTTTTCCAATTGGCTGACGATTTTTAATATTGGCTGCATTTCTTGCCGCACGTCCAAGTACAACAATTTGAAGAAGTTCATCCATTTTTGCTTCCAGTTCAGTGTCAATCCATTCTTTATTCACTGCCGGGAAGTCACATAAATGTACACTCTTTGGTGCATCCGCATCAATGCTGCCAACCAGATTTCGGTAAATATCATCCGTCATAAACGGAATCATCGGTGCTGCTGCTTTACTTATCGTTACAAGTGCTGTATAAAGAGTCATGTATGCATTAATTTTATCCTGCTCCATACCCTTTGCCCAGAAACGGTCACGGCAGCGGCGTACATACCAGTTACTCATATCATCTACAAATTCCTGTAAAGCTCTTGCGGTTTCAGGAATACGATAAGCAGAAAGGTTCTCATCAACAGCCTGAACAACGGTATTTAATTTAGACAGCAGCCATTTGTCCATAACAGATAACTTTTCATATTCCAGTTTATATTTGGTTGCATCGAACTGATCAATGTTTGCATAAAGTACAAAGAATGCATATGTGTTCCAGAGTGTACCCATAAACTTACGCTGTCCTTCGGTTACTGCCTTTCCATGGAATTTATTCGGCAGCCACGGTGCACTGTTAATATAGAAATACCAGCGAATCGCATCTGCTCCATATTCTTCCAGAGCATCAAACGGATCTACGGCATTTCCCTTGGATTTACTCATTTTCTGACCGTTCTCATCCTGAACATGACCTAAAACGATAACATTTTTATATGGTGCTTTATCAAAAAGCAAGGTGGAAATAGCCAGCAATGAATAGAACCATCCACGAGTCTGGTCAACTGCCTCACTAATAAAATTGGCCGGGAAGTTTTCTTCAAAAATTTCTTTATTTTCAAACGGATAATGCCATTGTGCAAAAGGCATAGAACCGGAATCAAACCAACAGTCAATCACTTCCGATACACGGTGCATTTCCTTGCCACAATGAGGACATGGTATCGTCACTGCATCAATATATGGGCGGTGAAGTTCAATATCATCCGGGCAATTGTTTGACAATTCTTTCAATTCCCCAATACTTCCAATCGAATGCATATGACCACATTCACATTCCCAGACATTCAATGGAGTTCCCCAGTAACGGTTCCGGCTGATGCCCCAATCCTGAACATTCTCCAGCCAGTCTCCAAAACGTCCCTTTCCAATGCTTTCCGGAATCCAGTTGATTGTATTATTATTTGCAATCAGACGATCTTTTACCTCTGTCATTTTCACAAACCATGACTCTCTTGCATAATAAATAAGCGGAGTATCACAGCGCCAGCAGTAAGGATAACTATGCTCAAACTTTAATACTTTAAACAAAAGTCCCCTGGCTCCCAGCATTCGAAGAATTTCTTCATCCCCCTTTTTACAGAATACACCAGATAACTCTGTTACATCTGAGGTAAATTCGCCTTTCTCATCTACTAACTGCACAAATGGCAAATCATATTTACGTCCCACATTGGCATCGTCCTCACCAAATGCAGGAGCAATATGAACAACTCCGGTACCATCTGTCAATGTAACATACGTATCGCATGTTACGTACCAGCATTTCTTAGTTGGAGAGACATAATCAAACAATGGTTCATATTCTTTATATTCCAAATCAGTACCAACATACGTCTCTACAACCTCATACTCACCCTCAATCACAGAGAGAAGGGCTTCTGCCAAAATATAATACTCTGTCTTTATCGCTGTATCTCTTTCTTCTGCAGTAACAACATCATTTTTATCATTTACTCCAACTTTAACCTTCACATAAGTCTCATTTGGATTTACGCAAAGTGCTACATTAGATGGCAATGTCCAAGGAGTTGTTGTCCATGCCAGAATATATTCATTTTCTGTATCCTTCACTTTAAACTTTGCGATTACGGATTTTTCCTTGACATCTTTATAGCCTTGTGCCACCTCATGACTTGATAAAGGAGTCCCACAACGCGGACAGTACGGTACAATTTTATAGCCCTTATATAGCAGACCTTTATCCCATATTTGCTTCAATGCCCACCATTCCGATTCAATAAAGTCATTATGATAGGTCACATACGGATCATCCATATCTGCCCAAAAACCAACTGTATTAGAAAAGTCCTCCCACATGCCCTTATATTTCCAGACACTCTCTTTACATTGATCAATAAATGGCTCCAGACCATATTCCTCAATCTGCTCTTTACCATCCAATCCGAGCAGTTTTTCTACTTCTAATTCAACCGGAAGCCCATGTGTATCCCATCCGGCCTTCCGGATTACTTTTTTCCCCTTCATTGTCTGGTATCTCGGAATCATATCCTTAATGACACGTGTCAAGACATGACCAATGTGTGGTTTTCCGTTAGCAGTCGGGGGGCCATCATAAAATGTGTAATTTTCTCCACTCTTTCTCTGCTCAATACTTTCTTCAAAAATCTTGTTCTCTTTCCAGAATTGCAATACTTCTTTCTCCCGGTCTACAAAATTCAATCCGGTATCAACTTTCTTATACATAAAAGCCTCCTTTTCATATTAAAAAAACTCTCACCCAAATCGGATGAGAGCTGAATTTGCTTTCATAAGCCAAACGACTAAACCACCTATTTGTTCTTCTATCTGACCGGGTTATTCCATCCGGCAATAGTCATCCCTTTAACGGGGGATTCCGTCAGCACTTACGATTGACAGCTTTATCCTGATAAAATCCGGACATAAAAACTGCTGTTTGGGAATTCTACCTCATATTGTTCAGTTCTGCAACTCGGGAGTGATATTCATAACAGAATACTTACACCGGGTTTCCACTATCTCCGGCTCACTGGAGCGTTCTTCACTGTCATTACTGTCTCCGTCACTGTTTTTTATTTTATAGGAAAGTACAAGTTTACCCATGGCAAACTTGGAGCGGCGCGTTTATCAGC
>CATZVV010000028.1 GCA_958425285.1 uncultured Lachnoclostridium sp.
TCATTGTATGCTTCTTATGATCGTTCATCGGGAGATACAGAACCATGTGAAATTGGTACGACGATTTTGAATATGACTGGCGGTAAGCAGTGGCGTGTGGCCGGGCAGTGGATTGAGTTGGACATTGAGGCCCCTGAAGATGGTGCTTATGTTCTTGGTTTGAAAGCTCGTCAGGGATATAGCCGTGGATTTGTGGCAAATCGTTCCATTTACATAGATGGTGAAACGCCGTTTGAAGAAGCAAAGCAATTGCGTTTTGAATATAGCAGTACATGGCAGATGGTTGTTTTGCAGGGCGAAAATGGCACCCCATATAAAGTTCCTTTGACAAAAGGAAAACATACGATTCGAATCGAAGTGACATTAGGTGATTTTGGAGAACTGTTATCACAGTTGAGTGATAGTGTTTATAATATGAACCTTATGTATCGTCAGATTCTTGTTCTTACAGGAACGGATCCGGATGAGTATCGTGATTATAAGATTGATGAAGCGTTCCCTGGAGTTATTGAGGAAATGGGTCTTGAATCAAAGCGTCTTTACAAGCTGGTAGATGAAATTGTAGCTTATACAGGTGAAACAAGCCAGCAGGTTTCTGTAGCCCAGACGCTTGCAAATCAGATGGAAGATTTCGTAGAGGATCCGGATATTATTCCTCAGACACTTTCAAACTTCAAGGAAAATATTAGTGCTCTTGGAACTGCTATCAATACGCTGAGTGAAACGGCATTGGATATTGATTATATCTGTATTGCAGATGATGGTTCGAGTTTGCCGGAAGTGAATGAAAATTGTTTGGATATAGCTGTGCTTGTAGCACAGATGTTTATGAATTCGTTCTTTACAGACTCTTCATCACTGGGAAATGTTTATGATGATAAAGAAGCTGTTGATGTGTGGATCGTAGCAGGACGTGACCAGAGTACAATTTTGAAGTCTATGGTTGACGATACGTTCACACCAAATACAGGAATCCCTGTAAATGTAAAATTAATTGATGTTGCTACATTGCTTCCGGCAGTAGTGGCAGGAACCGGTCCTGACGTTGCGCTGACTGTGCAACAATCTGAGCCGGTTAACTATGCATTGCGTAATGCAGCACTTGATTTAACTCAGTTTGGAGATGAACTTACACAAGTACTCAGCGAGTACAAAGAAAGCTCTTATGAGGCGTTTAAGTTTAATGGCGGAATTTATGCGTTGCCTGAAACGCAGAACTGGAATGTTTTATTCTATCGTACAGATATTTGTTCTGAACTTGGAATTGAGGCACCGGATACTTGGGATGATGTATTGGAAATTTTACCTGTTCTTCAAAAACGAAGTATGCAGATTGCGGTTCCTTCTGTAGAGCGTAAGATTGGAAATACAACCAATCCTGACCTTGCAAATTATTATGCACAGTTATATCAACGTGGTGGAAAGCTTTACAGTGAAGATTCCAAAAAGACGTTAATTGATAGCGAGGAAGGAATTGAAGCCTTTGAATTTTATACAAAACTGTTTACTAATTATAAATTAGATAAGCAATATGACTTTGTAAACCGTTTCCGAAGCGGTGAGATGCCACTTGGTATTGCGGATTATAGTAACTTTAATACATTGGCAGTATTTGCCCCTGAGATTAAGGGACTTTGGGAATTTGATTTAATTCCTGGTGTGAAAGATGAAGAAACTGGTGAAATCAACCGATCCGTACAGTCTTGGGGACAGTGTTCGATGCTTTTGCGTTCTACAAAGGATAAAGAAAAAGCATGGGAATTCCTCAAGTGGTGGGCAAGTGCTGAAACACAGGTTCGTTTTGGACGGGAACTTGAAAGTGTTATGGGTGAGTCTGCCCGTTATGCAACTGCAAATACGGTTGCATTTGATCAACTGTCATGGAGCAGTAAGGAAGCTGAAAAGCTGAAAGAGCAGTGGAAATGGGCTTTTGGTATGCCTGAAATTGCAGGTGGTTACTATACTCCGAGACATATTACTAATGCCATTCGTAAGGTAATGAACGATAATGAGGATCCTAGGGAAACTCTTCTTGATTATGTAATTACAATCAATAAAGAAATTAAGCATAAGCGTGAAGAATTTGGATTTGAAAACTAAAATAAGAAAGGAGAGTAAAAATATGAATTTTCTAAAGAAATACGCGAAAATCAAGAAGAAAAATGCGGGTATTGCATGGAAAAAAGCGAAAGCTTCAAAAACGATGTACTTGTTTTTACTTCCATATGCGATTTTGTTTACCGTATTTTATATCCTTCCGGTTGGAATGTCCATTTTCTTCAGTTTTACGTATTATAACGTTTTAGAGCCGGCTCGTTTTGTTGGACTGGATAACTATATTAACTTGTTACTTACCGATGATGTATTCCTGATTGCGGTTAAGAATACGTTTCTCCTGGCGGCGATTACCGGACCGCTGGGATACATCGCATCGTTTATTTTTGCATGGTTCATTAATGAGCTTCCAAGATACTTGAGAGCCATTGCCGTTGTTGTTTTTTACGCACCGACAATCTCAGGTCAGGCATATTTGATCTGGGCAATTCTTTTCAGTGGAGATGCATATGGATATGTAAATTCGTTTTTGATGAAACTCGGCTTTATTACAGAGCCAATTTTATGGTTATCGGATCCGACCTACATAATGAATGTTATTTTGATTGTTGTCTTATGGATGAGTCTTGGTAACGGATTCCTTTCCTTCGTGGCTGGTCTTCAGGGTATTGATGCCTCGCAGTTTGAGGCTGGCTATGTAGACGGTGTTAAAAATCGTTGGCAGGAGTTGTGGTATATTACTTTACCGAATATGAAACCAATGCTTCTGTTTGGTGCCGTTATGGCAATTACACAGTCATTTGGTGTGGCTGATGTAACGATGGCACTGGCTGGTTTCCCGAGTACCGATTATGCAGCACGAACCGTTGTAACTCACTTGATTGACTACGGTACAACACGTTTTGAGATGGGATATGCTTCTGCGATTGCTACAGTATTATTCCTGACAATGATTGTATGTAACAAAGCAATTCAAGCAATGTTAAATAAAGTAGGAACTTAAAGGAGATGCAACGATGAAGATAAAAAGAAGAAAACCAAACAGGTCCAGAGGCGGGGATATTGGCGTTTATCTGATGCTGATTTTAGTTGGTTGCTTCATGGTTATGCCACTTGTATATACCATCTGCAGTGCCTTCAAACCTTTGGATGAGATTTATTTATATCCCCCAAGATTTTTTGTTTCAAACCCTACATTTACAAACTTTCAGGATTTACTTGTTGTAATGTCAGACTCATGGGTTCCGTTTTCAAGATATGTATTCAATACTGTTTTGATTACAGTTGTTGGTACAATCGGTCATTTAGTTTTTGGTTCCATGGCTGCTTATGTTTTGGCTAAATATGATTTTCCTGGTGGAAAGACTTTCTTTGGTCTTTGTGTTACAGCACTCATGTTTAATGTTTATGTTACACAGATTCCAAACTATCTGGTTATGACAAAGCTGGGATGGGTGGATACTTATTTATCCTTGATTGTTCCGGCATTTGCCATGCCAATGGGATTGTTCCTTATGAAGCAGTTTATGGAACAGATACCTGATTCTCTAATTGAAGCAGCGAAAATTGACGGTGCTAAAGAAGGTCGTATCTTTCTTCGAATCGTAATGCCGAACGTAAAGCCTGCATGGCTTACGGTAACGATTTTTTCTGTTCAGGCACTTTGGAATCAAAAAGGTACCAGTTATATTTATTCGGAAGAACTTAAGATGCTTCCCTATGCATTACAACAGATTATGCTTGGCGGTGTATCAAGGGCAGGTGTAAGTGCTGCTGCTACAATGATTGTAATGATGGTTCCGATTATTATTTTCGTTTTGGCAGAGAGCAACATCCTTGAGACTATGGCAAGTTCTGGTATTAAAGAATAATTAGGAGGAAGGAAAACATGAAAAGAATGAAACGGATTGCTTCAATGTTTGCGCTGTTGCTGACAGTATCCCTCCTGGTTCAGTCTGTGGATGCAGGTGCGGTTGCAGGTGAAACTCACTATACCTATACATATGATTGCTGGGGTGAGGATCGTGAGTCACCGGATGCCTATGCAGTGACGCGTACAATTACAGGGGCAAATTTTAAAGATTGCGGCAATTTTAAGGCGCCAGAGGGCCTTTATGTAATTGGAAATATGACATATGTTGTTGATACTGGCAATAATCGTATTGTACAGTTAGAATATTCAAATGATGAGTTTAAGTTTATTCGTGAGATTAAAGAAATCATGAATGACGGGAAAAAGGAAAATCTTTCCGGCCCAAAAGATTGTTATGTAACAGAAGAGGGCGAGATTTATATTGCAGATACGGGGAATAAGCGCATTTTACACTTAGATAAGGATTTGAACGTAATTAAAGTGATTACTCGTCCTGTGAATGATACGGTTGATCAGACAGTAGATTTTCTGCCTGTTAAATTAGTTGTTGACAGTGCAAAACGTATTTTTGCCAATGTGCAAAATGTCAACAAAGGTTTTATGGAGTTTGACAAGCAAGGTGAATTTACCGGATATGTTGGCGCAAGTGAAGTTACTTTTGATTTTTTAGATTACTTATGGAAACTGGTTGCTTCAAAAGAACAGAAGGAACAGTTGGAAAGTTTTGTTCCGACAGAGTACAGTAATTTATGTCTGGATTCGGAGGGATTTATTTATTCTACTATTTCCAAGTTTGATTCAAACTCGTTTGCAGATGTTATTGCGGCAAAGCCTGTTCGCAAATTGAATGCAAAGGGGACAGACATTCTTGTACGTAACGGCTATGAGGATCCGATTGGTGATTACTATTATACAGATACAGGAGAACTTTCAGGACCATCTATGTTTGTAGATGTTTGCGCACTTCCAAATGATACATATTATTGTCTGGATAATACAAGAGGACGTATTTTTGCATATGACTTTCAGGGAAATTTCCTTTATGCATTTGGTGGTCATGGGTATCGGGAAGGCTATTTTATTAATCCAATGGCGATTGAGGATTTAGAGGATACGCTGATTGTACTTGATATGGATCTTGGTTCTATTACACAGTTGACGTTGACTGAATATGGAACGTTGATTAATCAGGGTCTTGCAGAATATAAAATTGGACAGTACAAAGAATCAGCAGAGACATGGAAAAAGGTTATGAAGCTGAACGGTAACTATGACCTTGCATATATCGGTATCGGTCGTGCACTGCTTCGAACTGAAGATTATAAAGGTGCAATGGATTACTTTGAATTGAAATTGGATGATACAAACTATTCCAAGGCGTATAAATTGTACCGCAAGGAGCAGATAGAAGAAAATATTGTATATGTGGTTATCATATTGATTCTTATTATTCTGCTTGGATATGGTCGCGGCTTCCTTAAGAGAGCAAAGGAGGAGGTAAAAAAAGATGAAAATCAAAGATAGAATTCTTGATAAAGAACGATGGAAGAACTTAGGGCGCAGCTTAAGATATTCCTTACACTGTCTGACAAGTCCTTTCGATGCTTTCTGGGATTTGACACATGAGAAAAGAGGTTCTGTAGGAGCGGCAACGGTTATATTGATTATGACATTAATTACAAATATCTTAAAGGCAAAGTATACAAGTTTTCAGTTTTATATTGTTGACTGGAATTATTATAACGTCTTTATGGATATGGGTATGGTACTTCTTCCATTTTTTATTTACATTATTGGTAACTGGTGCCTTACTACTCTATTTGAGGGTAAGGGTACAATCCGAGATATTTATATGGGAACAGGATATGCATTGACTCCATATGTGCTGATTCAGCTTCCAATGATTGTAATCAGTAATTTTGTTACGATAGAAGAAGGCGCATTTTATTCATACTTTGGTTCCTTCTCTCTAATATGGTGTGGATTTTTGATTCTCGCCTCTGTCATGATGATTCATGACTTCTCATTGGGGAAGGCAATGCTCTCATTGATTTTCTCAATTGTGGCAATGTTAGTAATTATATTCTTAATAATTCTCTTCTTTAGTTTGATTAGTGATTGTTTTGCTTACTTCTATTCAATCTATAAAGAAGCAGTATTTCGATTTTACTAATCAGAATAGAAAGGAGGAACAGAAAGAATATGAAGAAGTTATTCAGTGCTCTTTGTGTAATGTTTCTGGCTGTCACCCTTACCGGATGCGGAGAGGAAAGTTCATCAGATATTATTCAGCCAATGTTATATGAAGAATCTGAGGGACAGACTTTTGATATGGAAAATGAAAGTTTAAAGTTTTCCCTGAACGGAGATTCTACGACTTTTACAATTACAGATAAAAGAAGTGGAAATGTGTGGAATTCAAATCCAACAGATATTGAAGCACATGGAGCAGCAAAAGGTAAGTATAAAGATATTTTGAATTCGACATTGTTAGTTCAGTATTCGAATTCAACAGACAGCAAAGTTGATATTGATAATTATACAAAATCAATCAAAAATAAAAACTATGCGATTGAAAAAGTAAGTGATACAGAAATAAAAGTTACTTATACCATCGGTGAAGTGGAAAAAGTATTCATTTGTCCGCCGGCAGCTACAGAGTCAAGAATGAATGAATTCTTAAGCAGGATGGATGATTCGACGCAAAAGACAGTAAAAAGACAGTATACTGTATATGATGCAAGTAAGATGGACTCGGCAGAGCTGTCAGAAGCAAAAGAGATGTTTCCTGATGTAGAGAAAGAGCCGGTTTATGTTCTCAGAGAAGACATTTCAGATTCGTATGCAACACAGGTTGAAAAAGCATTTATGGAAGCTGGCTATACAGAAGAGGACTACAAAAAAGATAAAGAATCTTTTGAACTTGTATCTTCAAATGACAAACCAGTGTTTACAGTAGTTGTTCATTATGTATTAGATGGTGATGATTTCGTTGTTCGTGTACCTATGACGGAGATTCAGTATAACTCATCCTATCCGATTGTAGAACTGTCAGTGCTGCCATATATGGGGGCAGGAAGTGTGGCAGACAATGGATTTATCATCGTACCGGATGGAACGGGTGGAATTATTAACTTTAATAATGGTAAGACCGGACAGCAGACATATACGAGTAATATGTATGGATGGGATTACGGACAGTACCGTAAGATGGTGGTAGATGAAACAAAATCTAATTTTCCAATGTTTGCAATTGCGAAAAACAATGCATCTTTTATTTGTGCTTCGGAGGAGGGCAGTGCATATGCAATTGTTCGTGCCGATATAAGTGGGAAAGAGAACGGATATAATTACGGACGATATGCGTATAGCATGATTCATGGAGAAAATATGGATATTTCATCCAAGTCTGATACGACAGTCCGTGTGTTTGAAGCTGATCTTCCAGAAGAAAATATTACTCAGCGTTATATTTTTTCCGATTCTACTAATTATACGGATATGGCTGGTACCTATCGGGAATATTTAATGAAACATTATCCAACATTGAAGAAAAAGGAAGAAAGTAGTGTTTCTTTAACATTGGAAATGGTAGGGGCAGTTGACCATATGGAACATATTGTAGGATACCCGGTTGTTCGTTCACAGGCATTATCTACTTATGAAGAAGCAAAGAAGATGTTAGAAGTATTAGTGAATGATGGTGTTAAGGCAAGCGATATATCTGCGAAGTATTCAGGCTGGTATAATACGGGTGTAAAGGCTACCTCTTCGGCACAGATTAATTTGGTTGGACGTCTTGGCAGTAAATCTGATATGAAAGATTTAGCAGCATATGCAAAAGAACAAGGAATTGACTTGTTTATGGAAGGTAACTTTAGTTACGTATATAAAGATAAATTGTTTGATGGATTTTCTCAAAATCGCAATGCTGCTAAGTTTTGTAGCCGTGAAATTGCAGAGATTCCTCAGATTTATCCGGTAACATTTGTAGAGGCAGATGGTGAAGATCCTTATTATTTGACAAAACCTTCCTATTCAAAGGAGTGTTTGGAGCATTTTAGTGAAGAGATTAAAGCACTTGGGACAGGAAATGTTGCTTTTGCTGATTATGGCTCTATGCTTGGTGCAGATTATAATCCAAAAGATGCTGTTTCGCGTGAAAAGGCGATGCAGATGGAAGTTGAATCTTTGAAAGCAATGAAGGAAAATGGCAATAAGGTTATGGTAACTGATGGAAATCAGTATGTTGTTCCATATTCGGATGTAATCACTAATATGCCTATTAGTACACAAAAAATTAATCTGATTGATGAAAGTATTCCATTTTATACAATTGCTTTACATGGTTTAGTTGATTATACTGGTGATTCCATTAATTTGGCAGAGGATTATGAAGAAAATCTTTTGAAATCAGTTGAGACAGGTGCAGGATTGTATTATATTGTTATGCATGCAGAGACTTCGGAGCTGCAGGAAGGTTTATATACAAAGTATTATGCTTGTAACTTTGAGCAATGGAAGGATGATATCAAACAACTTTATGATAAATTTAATACAGAGTTGGGTGATATTTATAATCAATTTATTGTAAAACATCAAAAGCTGGCAAATGGTGTTTATCTGACCGGATATGAAAATGGCAAGAACGTAATTGTTAACTATAATTACAATGATTATAATTACAATGGAACAGTTGTTCCTAAGAGAAACTTTATCACTGAAGGAGGTGGACAATAAATGAGTAAATCGGTAAATGAAAAGATTAAGAAACCGAAAAGAAAAAAAAGTCTGGCATTTAAAAATGGTGTGGCCGGGTATTTGTTTATTGCTCCATTCATTCTTGGCTTTGTTCTGTTTATGGCAATTCCATTATTTCAGTCGCTATTAATGTCATTTAATGATGTTGTTCCTGGAGATGGTAATTTTGCAATGACGTATGTAGGAATTAAAAACTTTAGGGATGCATTTACGGTGGATGCTGAGTTCGTACCTTATCTGACAACCGAGTTGGTACGTATGTGTACAAATTTACCGGCAACTTTGATTTTTAGTTTCTTTATTGCCCTGTTGTTAAACCAGAATTTTAAAGGAAGAGGACTGGTTCGTGCAGTATTTTTCCTGCCGGTTATTCTTTCTTCTGGTGTTATTGTAGGCATTGAATACAGCAATGACTTGTTACAGGGGATGCAGGATGTCATTAAAGAATCTTCAAGTGATGCAAGTATTACAGGAGTTATTGAGGATATGCTTGTTTCCGAAGGAAGTGTTGCCAGTGGATTATTTGGATACGTGTTTGATATTATAAACAGTGTATATGATGTTGCCATTGCATCTGGTATTCAGATTATCATCTTTTTATCTGGTTTGCAGACAATTTCACCAAGTATGTTTGAAGCTGCAAAAATTGAGGGATGTACTGCATGGGAGTCATTCTGGAAGATTACATTCCCAATGGTAAGTTCATTGATTTTGGTAAATATTGTTTATACGGTAATTGATTTCTTCTGTCGTACCGATAATCAGGTTATGACAAAGATTCAGGATACTGTAGGAAAGTTAGAGTATGGATTTAGCTCAGCGATGGCATGGGTATACTTCCTATGTGTCATTGTCATCTTAGGAATTGTTTCGCTAATCATCTCGAAGAGGGTATACTATTATGAATAAGAAGAAAAATAAGTTTAAAACCTTTATTGAGAGAAACAAAAAATCCAACAATTATTTACTGAAAAAGAAATCGTTTGAAGTGCTTTATAAAATTGTCAGAATGGTATTGCTGTTTGGATTATGTTTCTTGATTTTACAGCCAATCTTAAATAAGATTTCAATTAGTTTTATGGAAGAGAAAGACTTATATGATTCTACGATTGTAACTCTTCCGAGAAACTTCACACTTAATAACTATAAACTGGCGGCACAGTTAATGAACTACTGGAAAGCACTCTGGAGTACAGCAGGAATCGCTTTATTGGTCAGTGTATTACAGATTATTTCTTGTACTCTGGTTGGTTATGGATTTGCACGTTATAAGTTTCCATTAAAGAATCTTTGGTTCGGGCTGGTTATTTTGGTTATTTTGGTACCGCCGACAACAATTATGTCATCTTTATACTTGAATTTCCGTTACTTTGATATTTTGGGAATTTTTGAGTTAATAAATGGTGAACCGCTGAACTTGTTAAATACGCTGACACCGTATGCACTTATGTGTCTTGGATGTATGGGATTGAAGAGTGGGTTATACATATATATGATTCGTCAGTTCTTCCGTGGAATCCCAAAGGAATTAGAAGAGGCTGCATATGTAGATGGATGTGGTAAATTTGCGACTTTTGTACGTATTATGCTGCCGGATGCAAAACCAATTCTTACATCCTGTTTCCTATTTGCTTATGTATGGCAATGGACAGACTCTTTTTATGCACGTATTTTCTTAAGTGCGGATTATACTCTGTTGCCAAACTCTTTGACAGGTTTGTCAGGTGCTTTGGATGCTTATCTGAAGGCAAAAGATATTGCGCAGAAGGCGACAACAGCATATTCACAGGCAATGATTGCAACAGGAACATTAATGACAATCATTCCACTTATCTTACTCTATCTGGTTGCTCAAAAGGGCTTTGTTGAAAGTTTAAGCCAAACAGGTATTAAGATGTAATTTACGGTTATTTCCGGTTTCTGCCGGAGTAGCAATAGAAAGAAAAATAAAAGAAGGAGGATTACAAACAATGAAAGCAAGCATGAAAAAAATGATTGCAATGGGTCTTGTACTTACAATGTCTGTTTCCTGTCTGGCTGGATGTGGCGGAAGCGATGATGCAAATAATACAGACACACCGGCAGCTTCTGAAGAAGGTGGAGCTGGTGAAAGTGGTACAAAGAAGACACTTACAGATCTTGGCGGACTTAAAGTTACAATTGGAGACTGGTATACACCTGAAAATCAGGAGGTTACAACAGACTTTGAAAAAGCTACTGAGAAATACCGTGAGGAGATTATGAGTAAGTATAATTTCGAAATTGAAAGAAAAAATGCTTATTCTTACGCGGATATGCAGGAAACTTATGTAACTCAGACGATGGCTAAAAACCCGAGCTGTTCTTTATATTTCTTATATCAGGAAATGGTATCACAGCCTCTTATGAAAGGGTTGATGTATAATTTAGCTACAGTACCTACCATTGATTTGAAAGAAGAAAAATGGAACACAATGGTAAATGAACTGATGACTGTTGGTGGCGGTACTTATGGTATGTCTGCCGAGCAGGAACCTCGTGGAGGTGTATTCTTTAATAAACGTCTATTAGAGGAAGCAGGAATTGATCCGGAGGAGCCTTATGATCTTCAGGCAAACGGAGAATGGACATGGAAGAAGTTTGAAGAATATTGTAAAAAACTTACAAAAGATGTCGACAATGATGGTACAACAGATCAATATGCAATGGCTAGTTTCTCAAAGTATTATCTGCCTTCTGCTGCAGCAAATAATAATGCTGGATTTATCGGAAGGGATAAAGATGGTAACTATGTGAATACAACTGGTTCAAAAGAATTTTTAGAGGCGATGAACTGGGCTGTTGATTTGATTGATAAAGGATATATCATGCCAAAACCAGATGGAGCTAACTGGGATTGGTATAAAGCTGCCTTCCGTGATGCGGATGTAGCAATGCAGACTGCAGAAGTTTATGAAATTAGTGCATTCCAGCAAATGGAAGATGATTGGGGATTTGTTATGTTCCCATATAATCAGGATAATAAAGATGCAACAAATAAAACAATTCCAAATGATAACGTAGTTTGTCTGCCAAGTTGTTACAGTGCAGAAGAGGCAGAAAAGATTTGTTTTGCATTTGATCTTTATACAGAAACCACTCCTGGTTATGATTATGAGTCTACATGGAAAGAAACCTACTATAATCAGTTTAAAGATTCAAGAGCAGTTGATGAAACGCTTGTAATGATGCATGATGATGCACACAAATCAATTTCTTACTTGCCAATGATTAGTGATATTGATTATGGTGACTTCTGCTATTCTGTATATGCAGGAGCAGAAACACCTGCTAAGAAGATTGATGCAATCAAATCAAAATGGGATGCTAAGATTAAGGACATGAATAGTAAGTATTCAAGTTTTAAAGCAGATTAAGTTTTGGCATAAATGCAAAAGGTATAAATAGTGGGGCTGTTCAGAATGGATGTACATTTTGTGCAGCCCCAATTTTAAGGTAAAGAGAACAGTAGTAAAATAAGAATGAAAATAAGAGGATGTAAAATCCCTTTTAATAAATGGAAAAATAGAAAAAGGAGAAACAAAATGGGAGAACAAAAAAAATATTTAGATGTAAATCTATCATTTGAAGAAAGAGCAAAGGATTTAGTTTCCCGAATGACTTTGGAGGAAAAGGTATATCAAACATTGCATGGAGCACCTGCTATTGAGCATCTGGATATTAAAGCTTATAATTACTGGAATGAAGCTCTTCATGGTGTTGCCCGGGCAGGTACAGCAACTGTATTTCCACAGGCAATTGGGTTGGC
>CATZVV010000029.1 GCA_958425285.1 uncultured Lachnoclostridium sp.
CAGTTCTGGTAATGTAGTAGAATACGTGAAATCGGATAGCTCGGCAGGCTACAGGGAGCTGGCTCTAAGTGATGAAGCTTTAGAACTGTTTCAGAGAATCCGTAGGGATGGCAAGGTGCTTTCTGAATTTGTTTTTACGAACGCGGATGGTTCAAGGGCAAATAAGATGGTCTTTGTACACCGGCTGGAAAAAGCGGAAAATACGTTGGGATGGAAGGAAAAGAATAATATGAAACGATCCCACTGTATCAGAAGGACCGTTGCAAGCAGAATGGATGCAGCCGGATGGAATCTTGAAGAAATCAGAAAATGGCTTGGACATACCAGAGCATCCACAACTCTTACGTATATCTTTAATCCGTTTAGGGAGAGCGAGACCAGGAAGAAGGTTAAGAAACTCTCAATCCTGCATACAAATAAAATGTGTCTACAGGTGTCTATGCAAAACGGTGACATTTTAGAGCAGGAAAAAAAGCTGGAAGCGTTGTAATATCAACGCTTCCAGCACACTTTTGAAAATCGGAGTAACAGGATTTGAACCTGCGACCTCTCGGCCCCCAGTAAAGCTGAAAAGCATTGATTTTACAAGGTTTTTTTAAGCTGAGGGCCCAAGGTAATCATTGAGGTAATCAAAAGGTAATCAAGGTGACATTGTAGTAATAATATAATAGGAAGGAGTTTCTTGCACGTGTGACATGGGAAATAGGCTTGCTAATATTTTGTGTCAGAGATTACCGGCAGGTTAATTCAGTTCATTGTAAAAATGTCAGAAATAGGATATACTTTGATTAAAGAGATATTCCAGAAAGGAGGCAGGATCATGGATTTATCTGAGAGACAGAAGATTGTTGAACATTACGCAGAACTGGTAAAAGAGCAATATCCGCAGACAGACCAATATAATATCTTGGTTTTTGGAAGCTTTCTGACAGATAGATATACAGAACAGTCAGATATTGATATAGGAGTTTTTTCATTGATTCCAGGATTATCGTTCCGTATATATTCCTTTACAAAGGATTACTTTGATAGGTTAGGGATAAATAGTGATGTGGTACGGATGCGGCTTCTGGAAAGCCAGTATATTAATGTTTCTATTGTCACAGGTCAGAAATATGCGGTGACGGATTACTGCCCCAGGGAACTGGTTGATTATATTAAAAGGATGATTGCTCAATATGGGGAGAATCCTCAGGAAACGGCAGTTAGACTGATGCGGCAGGAGGTTATTGCTTGAACTTATTTGGTGATGCATTGCAAAAGGCCGGTATATTGCCTGGACCAGACGGATATGATAAGAAAAAGGCTGCTTCCTTTACTTTAGAGATGAAGTTGCTGGAGATGAAGAACCATGTTTCTGCATTAGAACGTATGTATGAAAAATATTTAGCATCTGAAGGCCAGGACCAATTTGATATCATGGACGGGCTTGCAAACCGATTCGGGTACATGGTAATTGCTTTTCAGGATGTGATGACAACCATTGGCAGGCTGACCGGGACGGTAAATTGTGCGGAACAACTGTCCATACGGCGTGCGATATCGGAATTTCAGTCCATATTTGAAGTAGAGTGTCGGGAACAGGGATTAGACAATGGGGTCTCATCTATGGCTGACAGAAATGAAATTGTTCACGTCTATGAGAATTATAAAAGTAATATGGAAGTAGTACTGGAAAATGTACAAAATTATAGAAATGAGTATGGAGTAATCATAAGGCTTCTTTGGGAATATTGTAAAGCAAAAGATATTTTGCAAAAGTAGTATATTTATGTAGATAAATTTATAATGGTATCGAAGACTCTCATGGCATAATGTCATGGGAGTTTTTTGTACATTGACAGGCGTTGTCCATTATGGATGTTATAGTTTAAGAAAATAGAACAAAAGATGAGGTGGGTCTATGGAATCAAAAATATTATATCAATTAACAATGCGCTGTGATTCAAAACAGTGTGATCTGGATTTAGCATTGTATGGAATCAAGGATGTAGATGATGAATATGTGTATCTGGCCCAGAAAAAGGTAAAAAGATCCATTCTGGGGGATGTGTCTGCGGATTATTCTGTTGACGGTACAATACTACTCAAATCATTTTTTATGCCGAAGGAGGCAGCCCTGATTATGGTCAGGCGCATGTTTATCTACTTTTACAAGCGGTCCATCCCGATGGCGGATGGAGGGGCTAACTTCGGTTACCAGAAGTTCCGGGCAATGGCTAGACTGGTGGAGACAGAGTGGGGGAAACTCTTATACCCGGAGTATGATTCCAGCTGGTTCCTTGGGGGAATGAAGTCAGATGTGTGGGAGAAGGAGTTTAAGGAAGCAATGGACGAATGTCTTATAAAAAATACAGAGGAAGGGAGAGTAGAAGATGATTCTGTTTGATGGGAAAAGAATAATCAGGATATCAGTCCAATGCCGAGAATTGTTTGCTAATCTACGTGTGGCCAGAAAAATCATTCACATACTGTTGTCAAAGGTGGATGATTAAAAGTAAACTTTCAGACTGTATGGGTAACACTTTAATGAGTCATTGCTGATGGAGGCAATGGCTTTTTCTATTGGAAGGAGGATGATTGACATTATAATCAGACAATACAGGATAAGGCCGCCGCCGGTATCATACAGACTGTATTTTATGATGGAGGAGGACAGTCGATGAAGGATATCCTGGACTTGATATGTTATGTGATATTGGCAGTATACGAGATTTATGAGAAATACAAAAAGTAATCTATCAGATATTGAGGGGATTCACTGATTATCAGTGAACCCCCTGATTTGGACTGTGCATATTAAGAACAAACTCTTCAACGGATACACGTGGGATTTTCCAAATACGTCCAATGCGGAATGCTTTAATCTGGTTAGTACGTAAGAGCTGGTAAGCGGAATTGCTGCAGATATTTAATATCTCACAGATATCATTTATTGTTACCATTTCTCCATATGACTCAAACATAGAATACCTCCTTTGATTTTACTATATGTTCAGACATTCTGGTTTGAAAAGGTTATATGACATATCGTTTAATTATATAAATGGCTAGATACTTCCATATGGTAAAGCGGTTTTTATGTAAGCAAGGTAAATATTATCCGATTATCTTTAATGGTAAGAGATAATTAAATATTACAGTACCTAACATTAAAATAAAGTAGGTAAGGAACGTAATACGTTTCCACCTACTTGCTAAAATACTGTCTGGAGGAGAAGGTCTATGGAAATGAAAACAATCAGTGTCAAAATGACGGATGAGGAGATTGCAATACTTGATAGTAAAGCTAGGAAAGCTAATATGAGCCGCAGCGATTATATAAGGAATAATCTTAATAATCGTGTAGTATTTGTTATCGATAAAAGCAAGGAATTATATCAAGGCCTTATAAAGCTTGATAGGGCGATTGAAGCTACAGAGATAAAAAAGGGATGCGGTGAGTTAACTGTTATCAGAGAGGCGGAAGCACAACTATGGCAATTATATTTGTAAATGAGGAAAAATCGATATCCTATAATACAGAGGATGATATAAGAAGGCTTATCAGATACATGATGAATCCAGATAAAACCATGTTTGATGAAAAAAGGCCAGGGCACATGATAGGAGATTTTGCAGGATGTTCCGTCATGTGGGGAACCAGGGAGATGGAGCTGGATAGCGAACATGTAGCGAATCGGATGATAGCAAATAATCGTGCTCATGGTAAAACGGAAGGTAATCTTATAAAGCACAGGGTAGTAAGTTTCCACGAATTGGATTACATCATGCCTAATGAGGCAAATGAATTAGCAGCTTATCTGGCAAAAGCTTATGGTGAAAGCTATATAACTGCTTATGCTGTACATGTAGATACATGTAACATCCATATCCATCTGGCAGTAAACACAATAGGATGGCTGGATGGTAAGAGATTCAGCATCAGTTATGAATCAAGATGGCTACATTCCATTGTGAATAACTGGATGGCAAATCGGGATATTAATTTATCTTATGATTATAAAAAGATGAATAAAATTGAAGAATACTATGGTATATAGGTATTGGGACCCAATGGAGTATCTGTGCTTATCAAATACATTGTGGATCCTGAAAAGTCATGTGGGTTGTTTGGTGAATATGGGCTTGGCTTTGATAATCCATATATGGTTGCCTTTCAGATGTAGCAGTTCAAGCGTTGGAATCATTGGGAAGATGTATATAAGCATCGGCAGATGTGGCATTAGATATAGAAGAGGATGGATGATTAATCCCTGGCATATGTGAAGGATATCTTCTGTCAGGGATTTTTTAAGGGTTGCTTTTAAGGATATTTTACCGGTTCTTTTTGATACGTTCAATTAGACCAATCATTAGCTGGATATCATCATCGTTTAGGGTATAGATATAATCCATCGCCTTTTTTTGGAGAGGGGAATATTCCCGGTCCTCATTAAAAAACTCCATGGGCGTTATGCCAAGATATTCACAGATATAAAGGAATTCACCCATGGAGGGAAGGGAACGTCCAGAGGTTATGCTTCGGATATAGCTGGTACTGTGGCCAAGGTCCAGGCTCATTTTGCGTTCCGAGATATTTCTGGCCTCACGGAGCTGTGTGATGCGGTCGCGTATATATTGTTCATCCATGTAACTCACCTCCTGTGTGAGTAATCATAATTCATAATAAGTTGCATAACGAGCGATTATAACGCCTAAATCTGTTGAAATAGACGATATAATCGCTTATAATATCATTTGATAGATGTTTATATTATGCGCACAGGAGAATGGAACATGCAGATTGTAATGCTTAAAGAAGCAGCTGGATAAAACTAAAAGGCTGATAAGGTATATGGTGGACTCTCATTAAGATGTGTAAGATGAAAAAGGGCTGGGGAATATGATTGGAGACTTAGCAGGATGTTGGAAATGGAGTATATAATTGGATGGCATCCCGGAATATTAACTTATATTATGATAATGAACAGGCGGATAGGGTTGGGGCATATTACGGTATGTAAGCAACATATTTAATATTTAATGCAGATTCGTTGCAGTGACAATAAGTGTCTATCATATAACTTAACTAAAGTAAATCAGGTGGTGAATAAGAATGAGAAAGAAATTGTTAAACATTAAAGATCGAATGGAAGATCAGATTGGTATAGTCGATGACTTGAGACAGACCATTTATCTAATGGAACAGGGTTTTTATTCCTTGGATGGGAGTCAGAAAGACCTAGAGACATCAAGTTCAAGAATTGTGCAGCAACAGCTGTCTTATCTTCATGAGAAAATGCTGAGCAGTGAAAGGGACATATTAGATATTTTAGATGAGATGAGATAGACCTGAATCAATCCTGGCAGAAGTATCTCATATTTTCTACTGCCAGGAACCCAATCTGGATAAATTTTATTCTCGAAGCCGTTGTTCCTTGAAATAATCCAAAAGTCCATAGATTAAAGACTTTTCGCGTTCTGTCAGATGCTCCAGATTGATTACTTCCGGTTCTGTACTGACTTCTAACAGATAATCGGTTGTAACATGGAATAAACTGGAAAGCTGAATGATGGTTGATGTTGCTGGAACGGATATCCCCAATTCCCAGGCGTTTACACTGGAACGGGTGATGGAAAGCTTATGGGCTAATTCTGTCTGTGACCAGTTATTCCGCTGCCGCAGCAGCCGTATCCTGTCTCCAATCATATAGTATCTCCTTTTAGTATAGTATAAGTGTCACTGATGAAAATTTAATTATCAAAAAATGATGTTATAAATTGACAAAATAATCAATGATGGTAAAATTTAGTTATACATAAGAAAAGGGAGGCAAAACGGATGAAGGAGTTTCGTCTATATGGAGAAGTGCTTCAGTTTACAGACCAGGAATGTGCATTCCGCAATGTAGATATTATATACAGACAACATGCGGAAAAAGCTTTAGAAGAGGTCACGAAATATTATGATTCAATTAGGAAGGGTAGCAATTTTCTGGAACAATTCATGAAAGACCAGAAAATGTTCAATGTGCTGGGGTTTTATATCGACATGCTGCTTAAGGAATTGATTGATCAGAAAATCTATGACTATAATGAGGAACGCATATCAAGTACATACCCCTCCCTCATATTTGCACCATGGGAGGAAACGTACTCAAAGCTGGTTGATTCATGTGCCGGTGTATTGCTGACGAAAGAGCAGGAGATACAGTATAGGGAATATAGAAAAGCAGGCAGGGGAAAGTGGGTAGGAGGGGGATTCGGTCTTGGAGGGGCATTATCAGGAGCGATGAAGGCAGGAGCAATGAATGCCGTAACAGGGACATTCCATTCAATTGGAAATACGATTGGTAATGCATACAGCCATTCCCAGGCCCAGAAGAAAATCCGCCAGCTGGCTTCCCAATACAGAGGGCCGCTTTTAAGTGGATTTTATAAGGCAATACGGAACTTAGGGTATGTGTATATCGATATCCTGTCAAGGAATAATCTGATTGATGCAAAAGTATATAGTGATGCTGAAGTTGGACAGCATAGGACAGTCCTGAATAATCTGTCCCACATAAAAGAAATAGAAGAGCAGAAAAGGATATTGAGGGAAGAGGTAAAAAGGTATCCTTATGAGGAGCATCAATACCAGCTTATGCTACAATCATTTGGCGATGAATCAGGTGAGGTAGAGGCAATTGGGAAATATTTTGGGATTGATATAGTAGACATGAAGATGCGGATAGTGGAAGAAACCGTGGGAACTATAGATTTTAATGATGAAGGCTCCATGCTGGGGGCAAAGGAGAGGCTGTCTGAGATTGAGAGGAAGCTGGGCTGGAGGCATACCGATCAAGAACTGGAAATCCAGAGGGGATTAGATGCGTATGACCTGAAATGCCGCACCATACCTGATCTCTGCAGTGACTATACCCCGTGTATAGATTATAAAACCGGGAGCAGGCTGATATCTGGGGAAGGGATTGTTTTCCAGAGCAGGGAGGCGGCTGAGGCCGCAAAAAAAGGCAGGGAACAGATCGCGAAACTATATAAGGGAATTGATTTCTCATCAGAAGGATCCATGCAATCAGCAATGGAAGGGATAATTGAAATTTCAAGACACGATTTGGTGGGTAAGGATATTGTAGGGGAATTGCAGCAACGGCTGATTGATTTTGATAAGGCATGCCGGACCGTGCTTGGGACAGAATATGGGACGCGGGAAGAGGCAGCTCAGGAAAGAAAAAAGGTTGTTGGTACTGTTAAATTCTCATCTGAGGAAGAAGCGGACAAGGTCCGTGAGGATTTAAAGGCGATAGACAGTATCAGGAAATCAGAGAATCCAGACAGTACAATAAGCGGAGAAGTAAAGGTTTTAAAAGCATTGAAGGGAAGCGCATTTATGACTAAATACGCGTACGAGGTTGTTGCATCAGAAGAAGCAGCACTTGTACGGAAGTATCATGCACTAAAGGAAGATACGGATAACATCCCGGTGGCAAAGAGAAAATTTGGGATGTGGATCCTTTTATCAATCATCAGCATATTCATTGGAATGGTCCTGTGCGTAGGGATACTGAGGGGCTGGTGGCGTATTGCAGTTATACTTATTGTTGGCGCTGTCATGATGGAGGCAAAAGAGAAGAAGGAGGATCTGGATGAATGTAAAGACTCGCAGGAAAAATTCCTGGAATTACAGGGGTTGGTACAAATAAAAGATGGCAAGATTGCTTTTCTTTAAAGAGCAGTATGACATGAAATGTATATTCTATAATTATTGAAGGGAAATGATTATGAGTGGATCACCGGAAGGTTTTGCAGTAATTGGAGTAGCTTTGGTTTTATCAATCATATACTTTATTCTATATCTAAAAATTTTTAGGGTTCTGTTCCTCCCAGGAGGTGTGTTTTCCTTGTGGATAGGATGTTTCATTTTAGGGCTCTTTACCCAAGCCATCATATTTAATCTTTTGAAGTCTTTAGCATCGGCGGTATTAACAGCAGTCAGTTTTTTGATTTCGCTATTGTTCTATTTATTATTAGCAGTGTCAGTTGTAACATTTCTTTATCTGGCTATCAAGACATGGAAGGATTCGAAGAATTCAGAGAAAAAAGAAGAGATGGAAGAGGGGGAAGCAGAGTCAGAACAGCCTGGACAATTGAAAAGGATGCTATATAAAAAGAAATTTACGGTTATGGGACTATGTTTTGTCATTTTTTCCCTATGTTTGCTAAGCATACCGGGGGTGGGAATCATTGCAGCATTAATCGGTGTAGGAATATCATCAATGGAGAAGGACGAAGAAGATTCTAAGTGGTCATCAGCGGCAATTGGCATTAATTTTGTATTGCTGATATTATCAGTAATTTGGACCATTTCATCTGCTGTATCTTTTTTTAGTGGTAGCAAAGAACAAGATGCATTGCCAGTGTATAATCCCGATGTACATGGAGAAGCATCCTCAGACTTTCAAGAAAAACTGGAATTTGATATTGAAAGCTTTCGGGACAGTTTGTATGCAGAGCAAGGAGATGCAGATTATAAAATTGAGGAAAATTGGATGAATGAGCAGGACACTCCTGTGACTGAGGAAAATGTTGACTGGCAGCAAGAAACGGAGATGATAGGGGAGATACCGGAATCATACTATTTTATTGATAGTACGGAGCCGGTGGGAACAACAGAACTGGGGGATACGGAGATAGATGGCCTGGAGCCGGTGGAAGAAAAGATGGCTGACTACCAAAGACCATCGGAGTACCATAAGCGGACCTGGACATATAATACAGGTACTTTGAATAATACGATAACGATTACCGATGTGGCAGAAGATAGTATAACATTTGACCTTGAAGCAGTATGGACGCAGGTAGGAAAAAATTTAGAGCTTAATGGAATAACTGCAGTACAGGATGCGTCCGAACCAACAAGGTTTAACTTTGATGTGGGTCAGGCATCAGGATACATTGATATTAGGTCAGGAAGTCCCCATGGATATATTCTATATGATACAGGTTTTGCATATATCGATATAAACGGTAGTTTTGAATGACATAAGCTTCTTTACATCCATTCGTACTATAAGATAATTAACGCGGGTTTCATAAAGCATGTTCATCATTTCTACATAGCAAAGGCCTCTGTTCCAGAAACATAAATGGGATTAGAAAAAGTGCCGGAATCGTTTTTATGGCAGATGAATAGATCTATGGCTATGGTATAATAACAAGAGTATTTGCAGTATTCATACATTAAGATGATAAGTTGGATTGAATAAAGAAACATATAAAACCTCTATGGAGCAGCCTGTTGACAGTAACAGGTCATTCTATAGAGGTTTTTCGTAACCGTCAAATAAAGATAGTGGATTCTATTTTTATAAAAATCTGTCATAATTAGGCTTAAATCTTTTAGAGTTTTAGGAGCTGTTCTTAAAACTTCAGGAAACGGAGGCCCAATCTTATAAACGAATTATCCCCTAAAACCCGGATACACAGCTATCGCATCAACACTGCCAGCCATGGTGTCCACTATTTCAAAATTTGTCAATAGTCGTTAACTTTCAAAATAACAAAAAGTTAACGGTTTTCTATACACAGTCGTATTTGACGGTTACGTAACAAAAAATATATGAAAATACAATGATTATTATCCTAATATATTAAGAAGATAACAATCATGTTTTTCATAGTAAAAATTACGAGTTATATTGTAACTGTAATTTATATAAAATGTTGGAAATATATGGTAAATTTGGTAAATATATTTTCTATTGAATGAAAATACTCTAAAATAGAGAAACTATAGTCATGAAACTATATTTTATCTCATGGCAAATTGTAACTATTTAAGCCAAAGATTGTGGAGGAAATCATGCATAAAGAATGTATTAATCTGTTTAAGGAATATCTGAGGAATGATGAAAAGGCAGGAGCTACTATTAGTAAGTACATCCATGATGTAAATGAAATGTTAGCATTCATGGGGCAGATAGAATTAAATAAAGAGTCCCTAATTGAATATAGAAGATATATGAGCTGCCAATATAAACCTCAGACGGTTAATGGAAAACTTGCAGCCGTCAATTCATTTTTGAAATTCATGAATCTAGAGGCTTTTAAAGTTAAATTCCTGAGAGTCCAGAAACGGGTATATATGGATGAAAATAGGGAACTTACAGAGCAGGATTATAGAAGACTCTTAGAAGTGGCAGACCGAAGAGAAAATAAACAGTTATACTATTTAATGATGACCTTATATGGAACAGGAATCCGGATTAGTGAACTTCCTTTTGTGACGGTAGAGTCTATTGAAATGGGAAAAGCGGATATATCTATGAAAGGAAAATGTAGGGTAATTATTTTTTCTAAAAATTTAGTCAAAACAATGAAAGAGTATATAAAGGAATTAAAAATACAAAGCGGGTGTATTTTCCGCACCAGGAGCGGGAGAAACCTGGATAGGAGTAATATATGCCACGCCCTGAAGAAATTGTGTAAAGAAGCGAGAGTTAATCCGTCAAAAGTATTTCCTCACAATTTCAGACATCTCTTTGCTAAATGTTTCTATGCTATCGAAAAAAATCTGTCACATCTGGCTGATATCCTTGGACATTCCTCAATTGAAACCACACGGATATATGTGGCAACAAGCATTAAGCAATATGAAAAAATTTTGAATAGGATGGGAATTGGAATCAATAATAAAAAACCACAGAATAACCATTCTGTGGTGCCAAGCCATCATATTGTTTAATGAAATCTAATACTGTTTGTATTTTATAACAAAATAGAACTAGAGTCAATATACATATAACCAACTTTTTTCACTATAATTAGGCCGGGGGGGGATAAATTCGCCAACCGGCCTAGGAGTAATAGATATTTGTACCTTTGATATAATGTTTTAAATTGTGATGCCATTATCAATTGAATTTTCACTCAAACGACATCAGTAAAATACCGCAGAATGGTTATTCTGTGGTATTTCCATAAATTGGGCAACCGCAGAATGGTTATTCTGAGGTATGAATAAATATTACATATATATTTATTCAAAGGCAATGCAGATTTTGATATTGCCATGTAGAGAAAGGGCAGCTATATGGATGTTATAGAATTGAAAGACCTGATTATTGCAGAGGATGATATTTCAAGGGATGGCGGGAGGTATCCTGAGTATACGGCAACTATGCTGATTGTGATTGAGAACTATTATGCGGGATTAGCAAGGGGATACCTTCAGACATTTTTTAAAGAAGAGCCTTTTTATTTCTGGGGCTTGGATAATATGTTACTCCAGATTGAGAATGTTATGGACATGGTAGGTTACCCTTGTAAATCCAATGAATATCGTCATATGCGAAAAGCTAATACTGCTAGACAGCAAAAAAAGGAACTGACAGACAGAACAAAAAGATTGAGGGAGGAACTGGTAGGATTTAATCCAAATCAAGTGTGCCTGGTTAAAAAAAAGTGTGTTTTTTCAATAAGGATATATTCCAGACGGAATGCAAGCATTCAAGGAATTCTTAAGAATTATAGAGGTAATGTAGGCTTCCGAAGTGGAATGGATGTCATACGTGTCATCCATGAATGCTTGGAAGAGGAAGTGTGGGGAAAAGATGATTTGTGACAATGGTTGGATTGATATACATGCACATATCTTACCTGGTGTGGATGACGGAGCATATGATTGGAATGAGGCCACAGCATTATTAAAACTGTCATACGGACAGGGAATACGGCACATCATTGCTACTCCACATTTTACATATGGTCAGGACGTAGGGATGCTTAAGGAGTTAAGTATATGTCTGAAGCAGAAGGCGAAAGTCATAGCAGATGATTTTGATGTTAGTCTAGGCCAGGAAATTATGTATTTTGAAGATCTTATGGAATATCTGAATCAGGGAAAGGCCCTTACCTTGTCTGGCAGCAGATATGTGTTAGTAGAATTTAAACCATCGGATAGTCTGGGCAGGATAAAGAGAGCTGTGCGTCAGTTGATACAGGCCGGCTATTTTCCTGTTATAGCTCATGTGGAGCGTTACGGTTGTCTCTTAGAACAGGAAGGCGCGGAGGAACTGGTTGAATATGGGGCATATCTTCAGATAAATGCCAGGAGCCTAAATGGAGGATGGATGGATAAAAAGGCACGATGGTGTAAAAAGAACCTTAAAAAGGGAATGATTCAATTTATTGCAACGGATATGCATAATATATTAGACCGTTCCCCGGATATTAAAACAGCAGTTTCGTGGATGGAAGGTAATATGGGGAAGAGCACATTTGCTCAGATTACCGGAATTAATCCAGAATTTATTCTTCGAGACAGAATGTTATAGCAAAAGAAAAAGTATGGAAAAGGTAACTGTAATGGAAAAC
>CATZVV010000030.1 GCA_958425285.1 uncultured Lachnoclostridium sp.
TTTTGTAAAATTAAAACCGTATGTTTGTGAACCATCGCTTTCTATCTATTTTGAAGGTTGTTCGAATGCAACTCTTGTAGTCAACCCCGTCCGGGTAAGACGGGGCGTGTAATGAAAAGAGAGTGTATGTTAGCTAAATCTTTGCTTTCGCAGGTGTCTAGCAAACCTAAGTTAAGTGTATGTTGCTTAACATGGTTTCATTTTATAAGAAGGATATGTCGCTTTTGTGTGTGTTCTGTGAAAAAAATGTGTCCTGGGGATTATGATGGGGTTTTTAAAGGAGGATTTTAACACGCAAAATGCAGAAGAAAGGAAATTCAATGAAAACAAATTATAAAAAAATGACGTTTACCGCAATTATGGCAGCGGTAGGATATGTGCTTTCTACATTTGTATACTTTCCCAATATGGCACCATTTCAGCATTTTGTCAATGTAATTTGTGGTGTAATCCTGGGACCATGGTATGGGTTTCTGGCTGCATTGATTACAGGCATTTTAAGAATCTTATCGGGACGCACCGTTCTAGCTATTATTGGTGCTGTTTTTGGTGCTTTTCTCGCAGGATTGCTTTATCGTCTGACAAAAAAAATGATATTTGCGGTTGTCGGGGAAATCATAGGCACCGGCTTCATTAGTGCGCTGGTTGCCATGCCATTCATGAAGTATGGATTTGCAGAAAATCCGGAAGTGATTAATTCTGTATTTTATTATATTCCGTTTTTTCTGCCGGCCAGTGTTGTAGGAGCATTGATGGGATATGCTGTCTTGCTTGTCTTAAAGCGTTCCGGTGCGCTTGTGCGAATAAAAGATTTGTTGGGGTAAATGTTGCGGAGCAGATTCTAATGAGTCAGGAGGATTTATTTATGATACAGAAGATTCGGGAAAAAAGTCCTAGAATTCATGCAATTACAAACATTGTTACGGCAAATGATTGTGCAAATCTGATTTTAGCCGCAGGTGGCTCACCAACTATGGCAAGTGATTTGAGAGAGGCAGCAGAAATGACAGCACAGTGTCAAGGGTTAATTTTGAATATGGGTGCAGTAAGCCAGTTAGACTCTATGTTAGAGGCGGGAAGAGAGGCAGCAGCAATGGGAAATCCTATTGTGCTGGATCCGGTGGGTGCGGGTGCTACGGAGCTGCGTAGAAAGAGTTGCTTAAAAATTGTAAAGGAACTGCCGGTTGATGTCATTTGTGGAAATGCTTCTGAAATTCGATCGATGGCGGAGGGGACGAAGAGTTTGTCAGGGGTAGATACTTTGGCAGCAGACAGCATTTCTGAAGCAAATATGCAGAAGCATATAGAAATTGCTAAAAAATTAAATAAAAGGACAGGGGCTATTGTAGCTATGTCAGGAGTAATTGATTTAGTTGTGCAGGGCGAACGTTTTGAACTGATCAGAGGTGGCTCTTCATATTCAACCCGGATTACGGGAGCCGGATGTATGCTTACGGCACTGATAGCCGTTTTCTTGGCGGCAAAGGTAACGGATGAATTTTCTGCGGTTATTGGTGCGATGTCTTGTATGAAACGATGCAGTGAGCGGGCAGAAATTAAGACGGAGGCAAGTGGCGGGGGGACAATGGTATATCGGATGCATCTGATTGATGAAGTAAGTCTGGAAGGGGGTATTTCATGAGCGATTATGATGAAAAAGAGTTTTATGAATTACGTGTAGCAGTAAACTATACCGTTGAGGCAATGGAACGGCTATACTCCTGTTTGAGAAGACAGGATATTGGTCTTGCCATGAATGTGGTGTCCTGGCTGACAACGCAATTAGAACAGGCTCTTAGTTGTTTGAAAGATAAAGAGGCCGGTAATCAACTGCTTTCATTTTTCATGCAAGTTCAGGATGCAATTGTAAGGAAGGACTGGGCTTTGGCAGCAGACTATTTGGAAATAGGAATGCAGCCGATTTTGCTCCAAGTGTTAGAGGAGGGATTCCAAGCTTATCCAGATCCTTATTTTTGTGAGCATTGTTATTCGTTCCGGTTAAAAACGGTTATTTGGACAGATGCGTATAAGCATTATGCTAAAAAGAAAAAGGCAGATTTTAATAGGAGCCAATTAATTGATAATGGGTATCGGGTAGAATATACATCATCAGGAGAAGTTACAGTGGCAAGGACAGGAAAAAGGCATGATTTCGAGACGGTTTATTTTCATTCTAATGTTTCCCCTTGTAGCAATTCAAGAGAGATAGCTGAGGGATGGCTGGATGAAAATGCAGACCGATATGTCGTTTTTGGTCTTGGAATGGGATTTCACGTTCGTGAACTGATGCTTGTGGATGAGGGCGTTCCTATTGATGTATATGAACCAGACTGCAATATGATCGAAACCTCATGTGCTTTTGTTGGACCCATTGGTATTTATGCAGATTCTCATGTTCGTATTTATCATGATCCGGATTGCAGTGAATTTATTAAGGCAGCATTAGGGGAACACGTAAAGGTATGCCTTTTTGAGCCTGCTATTCATTGCCTGCCTGAAGGAAACTTAAAAGCTTCCTTTCAGAAGATGTTTTTGGAGGAGGATAATTTTAATCGTTGGAAAATTCAGATGAGCCGGAACTTTAGAATAAATAGGAAGCATGTATCTCATCGCTCAGCACAATTAAAACCGAAATTTCAGGGGAAGACGATTTACCTTGTGGCGGGGGGACCTTCCTTAGATAAGAATATTTTAGATATAAAGAAGGCAGCAGAGCAGGGTATTGTGTTGGCGGTAGCTCGTTCGCTGAAGTATTTGCTTGCACATGATATAATTCCGGATTACTGTATTTTGACAGATCCGAAACCACCTGTCTATGAGCAGATTCGTGGTATTGAAACATGCCAGGTGCCAATGATTCTGCTTTCGACAGCATGGCGTGAGGTATCGGTATGTTATAAAGGAGAAAAGTATTTGATCTTCCAACATGGGTTTGAAAAAGCAGAGCAGGAAGCTCAGGTACACAAAGATATTTTATTAGAAACGGGAGGCTCTGTTGTAACAACGGCGATTGAACTTTGTATTCGGATGGAATGTCAGAAAATTGTTTTCGTTGGATTGGATTTAGCTTTTACAGAAAATCGCACTCATTTTGGTGAGCATGGTGGAAGAATAAGCGAGGATTATGCCAGAGTAGTGGAAGACATTTATGGAAATTTGATTCCTACGAGTGAAAACCTGAATAGTTACCGGAGATGGATTGAAAATCGTATTGCCAGGGAAAATTCGGATAAAATTGAGTTTATTGATGCCACAGAAGGCGGTGCGAAAATTGCAGGGACAAAAATGATGACATTGCAGGAGGCAATCGATGAGGGGACATCAGTTGAAGGGAAAATGTAGGCAGAAAGTTTTGATTGGGTTTCAATGCCTTCCGGCCACGGTGCCGGCATTATTTTGTTGTTTTCTGTGGGGGAGTGCATTTCCCTTTATCAAACTTGGTTATCAGTATCTTTATATCTCATCCGGTGATGTGGGGTCGCAAATTGTATTTGCAGGGATTCGTTTTATGATTGCCGGCATTTTGGTAATCTTATTTGGAAGTATAGCAAATAGAAAATTTTTGAGGATAACAGCAGGGAATGTAAAGCCTATTATCGTTTTGGCAGCGGTTCAGACGGTACTGCAATATTTTTTCTTTTACATTGGACTGGCCCACACAACTGGTGTAAAGGGATCTATTATAACCGGAGCAGGTTCTTTGCTTGCAGTACTTTTTGCCTGTCTGCTATTTCGTATGGAGAAGTTTTCATTTCGGAAGGTACTGGGATGTGTAATCGGCTTTGCCGGTGTTATTATAGTAAATTGGAGCAAAGAAACATTTTCCTTTGATATGTCACTATGTGGAGAAGGGTTTGTTTTCTTATCGGCTGTTTCATATGCATTTTCAACGATTTTTATCAAACGGTTGTCACAGCAGGAGCGTCCAGAGACGCTGAGCGGCTACCAGTTTTTAACAGGTGGGTTTGTTTTGAGCCTAATTGGTTATTTATTAGGTGGAAAACTTGAAAAATCGGCATTGCTGCATCCGGGGGCACTTGCCGTTTTGCTTTACCTGGGTCTGCTTTCAGCAGTGGCATATACACTTTGGGGAATTCTTTTAAAAAGATATTCGGTAGGAAAGATAGCAGTCTTTGGCTTTTCAATTCCCGCGTTTGGGGTGTTGCTATCTGCATTCATTCTAGGAGAGCAGGGACAGGTACTTGGAATATACGGAGTGGCAGCGGTTTGTTTTGTATGTAGTGGGATTTGGTTGGTTAATACATCCGCAAGGGGTTAGTAAGAGTTCACTATTAAATAATAGAGGAAAGGTAAGCACAAGTTGCGATATGGTAAGTGAAATGAAATATAAAAATCCAGTGGTTCCGGGATGTTACCCGGATCCAAGTATTTGCAGAGCAGGAGACGATTTTTTTCTTGTTAATAGTAGTTTTGAATTTTTCCCAGGGGTACCGGTGTCTCACAGCCGGGATCTCGTACACTGGAAGACGGTGGGACATTGTATCAGTCGAAACAGTCAGTTGAAGCTGGCTGTAGGGAGACAGAATAATTCTGGAATTTATGCCCCTTCGATACGGTACCACGATGGAATCTTTTATATGATTACGACCAACGTATCGGAAAGGGGAGAGGATAAGGGAAATTTTTATGTATGGACAGAGGATCCATTTGGAGAGTGGTCAGATCCTATATTTTTAAATACGCCGGGCATTGATCCATCTTTGTTTTTTGACGAAGATGGGAAGTCTTATTATATTGGCACTTGCCCAGAGGGTATTTATATTGATGAGATAGACCTGCAGGAGGGGAAAATAGTAGGACCTCATATTACGATTTGGAAAGGGACCGGCGGAAGTTATCCGGAGGGGCCGCATTTATATAAAAAGGATGGCTGGTACTATTTACTGATTTCAGAGGGTGGAACCGAGCGGTGTCATATGCTTACGATGGCTAGGTGCAGAACAATTGATGGATTTTATGAGAGCTGTCCATATAATCCTGTAATGACGAACAGGAGTTTTCTTTTACCAATTCAGTCGGTAGGTCATGCTGATTTGGTCCAGGATCAACATGGAAATTGGTGGGCAGTTTGTTTGGGAACCAGGACATTCTCCTATCCTCCAAAGCATAATTTGGGACGTGAGACAATGTTGGTTCCGGTGGACTGGAGCGGAGAATGGCCGATATTTGGAAATAATGGAAAGGTAGAAGAAGAAGTCGAGGTTTCTTGTTTGCCGTCAGAAAACGTGTCAGTAAAAGAAACTAACATGTCATTTGAAGACTGTTTTAATGGAGAACAGTTGGACCTGTCATGGAATTTTATTTATAATCCTAATTCGAAGCAATGGAAGTTGGGAAAAGAGGGGTTGGAATTATATGGAAATAAAAAAAGCCTGGCAGATGCGGATGTAATTGCATGGATTGGGCGTAGGCAGCAACATCATGAAAGTACTACGCGCGTAGAATTGAGATTCCCCTGCGTTCAAGAGGGGGAAGAGGCAGGGTTAACAATATTTATGAATAACCGACATCATTATGAAGCTGCACTTTCTCAAAAGGATGGCAGAAGAAAGTTGATTTTTCGTCGGCAGATTGGCTCTTTACAAAAAATTGAAAAAGAAATTGATTATGATAATGATACGGTTGTATTGGAATTAAAGTCTAATCTGGATTATTATACTTTTAATTATCAGATGTCGGAACATGACAAGGTGAGAGAACTGGGCCGGGGAGAGGTTTCCTATTTAACAACAGAGGTAGGTGGCTCCTTTACTGGCAATTATATAGGGCTTTACAGTGTTGGAAATGGAGAGAAATGTATCACTCCTGCAATATTCAGAAATTATCACTATTTCACTTAAATAAAGTGTGGTAAGTGTTTTTGGTAATTGCTGTATCTTAAAAAATGCCTTTTCCAATATTGCGCACGAGAGCTTCCATCTCCGCTTTGGTTTTGACTTCCCGTCCCATCTGTTCAACCTGGGCTCTTTTTTCTTGACTTAGGTTGGAGAAATGTTCTCTTGCCTCCTCATCCATAGCAAGGCTCATAGCAAGTCCGATTGGCATATTGTTATTTTTTTGCATAATAATCCCCTTTCCGGGAAGCAGATTCAAGTGTGCTCCCTTTTAATTTATTGAATCATATTATTTAGTAAAATAATAAATATTATGCAGAGCAGGTGTTCTTAATATTATTTTTACTTTTAGATATGATGATATATAGGTATAACCTAGTTCACAGGGAGGTGGCAGGAGAATGGAGCGGATTTCGGCAGGTCAGACAGAAAATTTTACCTATACGAGGAAGGAAAATTCCCGGATTAAAATAAAGAGAAGTTTTCAGGCAGCATCCTATATTTGTAATCTGGTAAATGCTAAAACGAAAGCACAGGTGGAGGCTGTTGTTAGAATGGCAGAGACACAAGCACGGTTTATGCGTTCGACGGGTGCCACAGTAGATACGTCAGTATAAAAAGGAATTGGAAACAGCTTCTATAATCTTCCAAATATATCAATTATTTTTGCTAAATATATCATTGAAAGTCAAATAGAAAGAGGAGTATAATGATTTGTGGTATAAATATAAATAAGGGAAAAAAAGATGAAAGAAATATTAAAAAAAGCTATTGCTATGAGTACTATTTTTGTTTTGCTATTGGCGCAGATGTCTGGTACAAAATATGCTAAGGCAGTTGAGATTAATACGGCAGAGTTATCTAATTGGTATGTATATGACCATTATGATACAGCTGTTTATGCAGATGAGACGGCCTGGTTTAACAGTGGTAAATATAAAAAAGCAGTGAGACCTTATTATACGTATACGGAGGAGAAGGTAAAAGAGGGAAATACAGCAAGTTGGATTAAAGATATTACAGAAGAGAAATGGGGATATGCATTTGCACTAGGGGAACATGTATCTTCAAGTGTAGATACAAATGGAGCAAACAATATGCTCTTTTACGGGTATTGTGCACCTTATTTTAACGGATATACAGATTTTGCTTATTATCCGGCGGCTTCTGATACGACTAAGAGCGTAAATTTCAAGGTAAATGCAACAAATGTTAAAACCCATTCTTTAATACATGCAGGATACCTTTTTAATTGCGGCATTAGCGGAAGTGATTTAGATACACAAACGCTCAGCGGGTATGCAATGGTATTTCAATATACAGGCGGAACGGATCGGGCAGAGTCGGCAGATGGATTGGCCTCTGCCAGTTTATTAAAATTAGATAAAGTCAGTGTAAAAGATTTGCATAACAGTGGCTCAAAAGGTCTTCTTGAAGGTTTAAACGTAGAACGTATCAGTGGTGTTAGTACATTAGATACAACGGATTTATCCAGCTATACTTTTTCAGATGGATATAATGTCAGTGATATTGCGATGAAGATTACGGATACAGGCTTTAAGGCAACAATGACTGCAGTTGGAACAGGCGCAAGCAATGCAGACACCGTTGTACTTTTTCAATAAAACTAATTTGGAGAATACGAATATGGGTGGTTTTGGACCAGTTGTTGGTTATGCAAACCATGCCTGTGATTATACATCCAGTTACGAATTTTCAGATTTGAAGATGAGTATGACAATGAATGCAACTTTAAATGGACAATTATCCGCAGAGGGACAGGATGTAGATAATCTTTCTGTTACAGAAAATACAATGGGTGAAAATAAAGTACAGGAGGGAGCTGCATATGCAACTAAAATTGTGGCGGATGCTGGTTATCAATTGCCAAAGACAATTATTGTGAAATGTGGCGGTACAGCTTTGAGAAGTGGTACGGATTATACATATGATAATACAACGGGGGACATTGTTATATGGAAGGATGCCATTAATGCAAGCATTGAAATTATTGCAGATACGTATAATATTTCTTCTGATTTTAGTGGTGGATTGACTTGTGAGGGTGAAATATCTGGAAGTAGTTATATGGACTCTGTAGTTACTCTTTTGGGTGATGAATACCCGGATGTTGTTCGGGTTAGGGTAGGTGAGCAGTTGTATACGGTTGCGAAAGATACTCCAATCACAATTGGAACAGATGGTCAGATTATCTATGATGGAACAACTCATTCCATAACGATAGAAAAGGGAACAGTGGAAGGAGATGTAACTATTTATGCTTCTACTGAAAAATACAATGTAACAAATACTCTGAGTCATATTATATCTAAAAATGGAAATGGGACTACAATAGTAGAAAAAACTACACAGATGTATTGATACCAGAATCTGGATATGAGCTTCCGAGAACAATTGAGGTTACGGTTTCAGGAAGAACTTTAGTTGTTGGTACAGATTATACATATGATATTAAAACCGGGCAAGTAAATATCAATGCAGATAAGGTGACAGGCGATATTGAAATTAAAGCAGTTGGCACACAGATAGTATATGATGTAGAGCTTAGTGGAAATAATATATCTGCGACAGAAGGAACCATAGGTACAGGTAAGGCGATGAAAGAAAAGCAGTATGAGACTGTGCTTACACCGAATGTCGGTTATCTACTTCCAGATGCAATTGTTGTGGAGGTGTCCGGAAAGGTATTAACATCAGGAACGGATTATACATATGATAATCAGACTGGAAGGGTGGTTATTTATAATAAAGCTGTAACAGGTAATGTAAAAATTGTTGTAGGCATGCTTGTAGAGGCTTCAGTAACGGCACCAGACAGTTCATTAATCAAGACAAAGAATCCAGCCTATTTGGATTCATATGATGGTGAAATCAGTGGTGTAACACCTGCTATGGAATATTCTTCAGATAATGGGGATATATGGAATCGATGTGTTAGTACGAAAATGACAGGTCTATCCGTTGGTACATATTTGATTCGTTATGCGGCGACTCCGTCTCAGGTTGCAAGTCCATCTATAACAGTTAAGCTGGTTTGTAAATCTGGAGAATTAAATATTCCAACAATTAAAATGTCTAAGATACTTGAGATTAAGAAAAAATTCCGTATTAAGTTAATAAATACAAAAGGTGCAGTTGTAACGTGTAAAAGTTCAAATACAAAAATTGCAGTCGTAAACAAAAGAGGTCTTGTAAAATCCAAAACAAAGACCGGGAAAGCCAAAATTGTTATTGGTATCACAAAAGGTAGGCATAAAGTGCAGTATATTATGAATGTAACAGTAAGGAAGGGTGTAAAAAAGAATTACAGTCTTGTACGTTTTAATACGAAATCAAAAAATCCGTCTATTGTGCTTTATAAACTTTTGGAAAAGGGTGCTTCGTGGAAGATTCGGTTGGCACATACAAATAAAACAACTAAATTGAATTTCAAGAGCTCAGATAAGAAAATTGCTGAGATCAATAAAAAGGGGAAAATTACTTCCAAGTCATTAGGAAAAGCAATTATTACGGCTAGAGTAAAACAAAATGGTGTTACAAATATATATTATGTAGTAGTTCGGGTAACAGATGGAAATCGCAAATCTGACACATCCTATTTAAAGGTTATTAAGTAGTTAGGCAATATTGTATTTTAAAGAAACGGTGTAGCTTTGTCTATGCCGTTTCTTTGATTTATTTCTTGAACTTGCTTTTCTAATTATATATGAGTATACTTCTAATTATATAGTGGGTTTTGGTGACCGAGTGGTGTTGAACAGGCGGAGCGATTCTTGCTCCGCAATATAAATGATATGAAATGGAAAGCATAGAAATGAGGAAAAAATGATAAAACGATTTAAAAAGGATCCTGCTCTGTTGAAAATTATATTAACAATTGCCATTCCCATTGCCTTGCAAAATTTACTGACATCATTAACACAAATGATGGATACGATTATGTTAGGGGAATTGGGGGATATTGAACTTACAGCTTCTTCACTGGCAAATCAGGTATTCTTTATCTTTAGCCTGTTTATATTTGGAGCGTCTGGCGGAGCTTCTATTCTAACTGCACAATATTGGGGAAAACAGGAGCTAAAACCAATTCGAATTGTAATTGCAACAATGATTCGTGTTGTTTCTGTGGCGGGGATGTTTTTAACGGTAATAATTTATTTGGTTCCTGAGCAGATGATGCGTTTATTCAGCTCGGATGAGGCTGTCATTAAAGCCGGTGTTGATTATTTAGTGATTATAGCGCCAATATATTTATTTTTTGGAATTTCCAATATGTTAACAGCACTTTTCCGTAGCATTGAAGTGGTAAAGCTGGCTGTAATCAGCAATGCAGTTACATTATTTGTAAATATTGGATTGAACTATATCTTTATTTTTGGAAAACTGGGGGCACCTCGTATGGGACTTCAGGGGGCAGCTCTTGCTACGCTGATTGCACGCTTTATTGAATTATCTGTGGTTACTATATATGTTTTTAACAGAGAGCGAAAGCTACATTTTACATTTGGGGATTTACGTCTGAGAGATTCCCTTTTGACAAAGGATTTGAGAAAATATTGCACACCTGTTGTTTGTAATGAGCTGGCATGGGCACTCGGTATTACTTTACAGGCGGCATTGTTTGGACATATGAGCACAATTGCAGTGTCTGCGAATACGATTATCGGTGTTGTACAGAATTTAGCAACACTGGTTATTTTTGGTGTGGCAAATGCAGCTGGAGTCATTATTGGAAAGACAATTGGTGAGGGTCATTTGGAGCTGGCAAAGGAAAGGGGAAGAACATTACAATATTTTGCATTTTTTCTTGGACTGCTATCAGCAGGAGCAATTTTAATTGGCAGGAATGTCATGGTTGATTTTTATAACGTCTTACCGGAGACAAAAGCATTAGCAAAAGAAATGTTGGTTATTACAGCTATTGTTGTATTTTTTGTCTCAACAACTGGTACAAGCATTGTTGGTATTATGCGCGGCGGTGGTGATGCAAAATTTTCACTTGTCATTGAAATTATTTCACTATGGTGCTTTTCAGTGCCTCTCGGTTATTTGGCGGGTCTTGTGCTAAAATGGCCGGTACTGGCTGTATATGCATTGTTTAAATCAGATGAAGTGGTAAAAGCAATATTGTGCTGGATTCGTCTGGCAGGTGATAAATGGCTTCGTGTTGTTACGAGAGAGGAATTTCAGCCCAAATAGATTCTGAATGAAAAATAGCAAAATCGGTCATAGTATGGATAGAAAGTACATGGAGGGATGGAGTGCTTTATGAAAGTGACACGAAAAAAGGTTGCTATTGTTGGATGTGGGCTGGTTGGTTCTACAACTGCATTTAGTTTGGTAACACAAGGGATCTGTGATGAGGTTATGATGATTGATATTAACCGGGAGCGTGCTTATGGCGAGGTCATGGATTTGCGTGATAGCATTGAATATTTAAATCGAAATGTGAAGGTTGTAGAAGGTGAATATAAGGATTGTGGCGACATGGATATTATTGTCATTACAGCAGGAGCACCGCCGAAGCCTGGACAATCAAGGGTAGATTTGTTGGAATTAAGTGCAAATATTTGCAAATCTATTGTAGAACCGATCATGGAAAGTGGATTTGAAGGCATTTTTATTGCAATTTCAAATCCTGTTGATATGATCGCACAATATATTTATGAATTATCAGGTCTTCCTAAAAATCAGGTATTAGGAACGGGGACAGCAATTGACTCAGCACGCTTGAAGAATTTTATCGCCCAACTGGTAGAGGTGGATCCTAGAAGTGTACATGCCTATTCAATGGGTGAACATGGTGATTCGCAAATGGTCCCCTGGTCTACGGTGACAGTAGGGGGGAAACCGTTTTATGATGTTATTCAAGATAATAAAGAAACTCTGGGAGAAGTAGATTTGGAGGAACTTGTGCATCAGACAACGCGGAAAGGCTGGGAAATACTGAATCGGAAAGGTACTACTTACTATGGCATTGCGACTGCCTGTGCAGGCATTATCCAGGCAATACTCAATGATGAGAACCGGATTGTTCCTGTTTCTACTTTGCTTGAGGGAGAATATGGAGAAAACGGTGTGTTTGCGGGTGTACCTGTTGTATTGAATCGGCATGGTGTGAGTGATGTGCTTGAAATTCACATGTCGCCGGGTGAATTGGCAAGATTTAAAGAGTCTGTTGATTTCATACGGAAGAATCTTGTAAAAAGAGAGAAATAGATTCTTTTAAGTCTGTTTGCGGTAGGCAGAGGGTGTCATTGATGTCA
>CATZVV010000031.1 GCA_958425285.1 uncultured Lachnoclostridium sp.
TATCGCCGATTTCTTTTTTACATACATTTTACAAAACACTGGTTTTTGATTTTACTTTGAGAAAATAGAATATGATATGTAATCAACAAAAGAAATCAATATGGTGTCAAGGTTGGCACTACTTAAAAATCAGGAGGATTTTAAGATGAAAAAAATTTTGAAAAGTAGTATTAGCATGGTTTTGATGGCGGGAATGTTATTAACAGGCTGCGGAGGTGTGCAAGGAATTACCGTTGTATCAAGAGAGGATGGTTCGGGTACCAGAGGAGCATTTGTTGAATTATTTGGAATTGAGGAAAAGGATGCTGATGGAAACAAAGTAGACCGTACAACTGAGGAAGCAGTAACGATTCAAAGTACTTCTGTTATGATGACAACGGTAGCCGGAGATGAAAATGCTATTGGTTATATATCGCTCGGTTCGCTGAATGACACAGTAAAAGCTATTAAAATTGATGGCGCGGAGCCAACGGTAGAAAATATCAAGTCAGGCTCGTATAAGGTATCTCGTCCGTTTAACATTGCGACAAAGTCAGAAGTCTCCGATGTTACAAAAGATTTTATTGATTTTATTTTGAGCAGTGAAGGACAGAAGGTTGTAGAAGAGGAAGGTTATATTCCAAATGATGGGGCTCAGTCATATTCGGGTTCTAAACCAAGTGGAAAAATTGTAGTAGCAGGTTCCTCTTCTGTAACACCGGTTATGGAAAAATTAAAAGAAGCATATTTGGCAGTAAATAGTGGAGCTGAAATTGAAGTTCAGCAAAGTGATTCTTCTACCGGCATGTCAGCAGCTATTGACGGAACATGTGATATTGGGATGGCCTCAAGAGAATTGAAGGATAGTGAGACTGCCGGTGGTATTACAGGTACTGTTATCGCAACCGATGGTATTGCTGTAATTGTTAACAAAGATAGTGCAATTGATAATCTCACACCGGAGCAGGTAAAATCAATTTATCTTGGTGAGACAACAGAGTGGTCAGAACTGAAATAATAGGAGAAAATTAGATGAATAATTGGAAAGAAAAGGGAATGAAAATAGTCTTTTTTCTCTCCGCAATCACATCGGTACTGGCTGTAGCATTAATATGTGTATTCTTGTTTGCAAACGGAATACCGGCAATGAAAAAGGTTGGTTTCCTTGACTTCCTTACCGGAACGAAATGGAAACCAACAGACTCGCCGGCATCTTTTGGCATTCTGCCAATGATTTTAGGAAGCATTTATGTTACGGCAGGAGCTATTGTTGTAGGGGTGCCTTTGGGAATATTAACAGCGGTCTACATGGCGAAATATGCGGGGAAAAAGACAAAGAGAATTTTTCAGCCTGCGATCAATCTGCTGGCAGGAATTCCATCTGTTGTTTATGGATTTTTTGGATTGATGGTTTTGGTTACAGTTACAAAAAATATATTTGGCGGAGATGGAAATAGTATACTGACAGCATCACTTTTGCTTGGAATTATGATACTTCCAACTATTATTTCTGTTTCACAGTCTGCAATAGAGGCGGTTCCTGAAAGTTATTATGAAGGTTCACTTGCTCTTGGGGCCACGCATGAACGAAGTATATTTTTTGTTGTTTTGCCGGCAGCTAAGTCGGGTGTGACAGCAGCTGTTATCTTAGGGATTGGCCGTGCGATTGGTGAGACAATGGCTGTGATTATGGTTGCTGGAAATCAAGCAAGAATTCCCAAAGGAATTCTAAGCGGGGTACGTACAATGACTGCCAATATCGTAATGGAGATGGGCTATGCAACGGACTTGCATCGTGAGGTGTTAATTGCTACAGGTGTTGTACTCTTTGTATTTATTTTAATTATTAATTTATGCTTTTCTCTTGTGAAAAACAGGAAAGGAGGAAATGCATGAGCAGTAAAATTTTAAAGGGGCTTGTATATACGGCAGCAGGCATTACTCTTTTAACAATTGCATTTATTATTGGATACATTCTTGTTATGGGTGTGCCTAATCTGAGACCAAGCTTATTTTCATGGACTTATAATACGGATAATGTTTCCTTGATGCCAGCATTGATTAATACAATTCTTATGACTTTGTTGTCCTTACTTATTGCCCTTCCGATTGGAATTTTTTCTGCTATATTTCTTGTAGAATATGCCAGAAGAGGAAATCGGTTTGTTAAAATCATCCGTATTACAGCTGAAACTTTATCAGGAATTCCATCCATTGTTTATGGACTGTTTGGAATGTTGTTTTTTGTAACAACTTTAGAATGGGGATTTTCCATACTGGCAGGAGCTTTTACTCTTTCCATTATGATTTTACCGGTCATTATGAGAACGACAGAAGAAGCATTGCAGGCAGTGCCCGATTCCTTTCGGGAGGGAAGCTTCGGATTGGGAGCAGGTAAGCTTCGAACCGTATTTGTTGTTATATTACCTTCAGCAGTACCGGGAATATTAAGTGGGATTGTTCTTGCAATGGGAAGAATTATAGGGGAAACGGCAGCATTAATTTATACTGCAGGAACCGTAGCGGCAATTCCGGGTTCGGATGGATTGTTTTCATCAGGAAGAACATTAGCAGTACACTTATATACACTTGTCTGCGAAGGACTTTACACAAAACAGGCATATGCTACAGCAGTAGTATTGGTAGTTATTGTTGTTGGCATGAATGCCTTATCAAGTATGATTGCGAGGAAATGTCAATGGAAAACATCATAGATATATCAAATATGAATTTGTACTATTCTGATTTTCATGCCCTTAAAGATGTGAATATCAATATACCCAGAAATAAGATTACAGCTTTCATTGGTCCTTCGGGATGTGGCAAATCGACACTGCTAAAAAGTATTAACCGTATGAACGATTTAATTGAAGGATGTCGAATTGAAGGGGAGTTGTTGCTGGAAGGAAAAAATATTTATGGGAATATGGATGTTAATCTGCTGAGAAAACAGGTAGGAATGGTATTTCAAAAGCCAAATCCATTTCCAATGAGTGTATATGACAATATTGCGTATGGGCCAAGGACACATGGTGTCCGTAAAAAGGCAGAGCTCGATGAGATTGTCGAAGATTCGTTAAAAAAAGCAGCGATATGGGATGAATTAAAGGATCGATTGAAAAAGAGTGCCTTAGGGCTTTCTGGTGGACAGCAGCAGAGACTTTGTATTGCAAGAGCTCTGGCAGTAAAACCTAAAGTATTATTAATGGATGAACCAACAAGTGCGTTAGATCCGATTTCTACATTAAAAATAGAAGACCTTGCAGCAGAGTTAAAAAACGATTATACTATTGTCATGGTTACGCATAACATGCAGCAGGCTGCAAGAATTTCAGACCAAACAGCCTTTTTCTTATTAGGTGAGATTGTAGAATATAATGAAACAAGTGAATTGTTTTCACATCCGAAAGACAATCGGACAGAAGAATATATTACAGGGAGGTTCGGATGATATGAGAGAACGTTTTATGCAGCAGCTTGAAAAGCTAAAAATGGAAATACGGCATATGGGAGAACTGATTCAGACGGCAATTGAGGGTACTGTTATTGCTCTGCACAGTTTGGATAAAGAAAAGGCAAAGGAAATTATTCAATCTGATGAAGTGATAGACCAGATGGAAAAGGAAATTGAGTCAGACTGTCTTCATATATTGCTTCAGCAGACGCCGGTGGCAAGTGATTTGAGGCAGATTTCTGGTGCATTAAAGATGATAACAGATCTGGAGCGAATCGGAGATCATGCATCGGATATTTCAGAAATGATCTTGATTTTGGATTCTGTACGCTGTGAAAAAATTCGTGATTATTTGGAGCAAATGGCAAAAATAACATCAAAAATGGTGATTGATTCTATTGATGCTTATGTAAAGATGGATTTAGAGTTAGCAAAGAGTGTGATTGCATCTGACGATCACGTAGACCAACTTTTCTTAAGTACAAAAGAGGCAATTGCGGATGAAATGAATACCGGGGAGGAAGAGGATGGTATGCAGGCCTTAGACTTACTTATGATTGCTAAATATTTTGAGAGAATCGGGGATCATGCAGAGAATGTCGGGGAATGGGTTGTATTTGCAATTACCGGTGAGCATAAAGATGAAAGAGTGATTTAATGATTTATATTGTCGAAGATGATCGTAATATTAGGGAATTAGAAGAGTATGCATTAAAAAACAGTGGGTATGAGGTGACTGGTTTTGAATCTGGTCAGGAGCTTTATGTTGCTCTGAAGGTAAAAAAACCAAAATTAATTATTTTAGATATTATGTTGCCAGGGGAGAGTGGGTTAGATATTTTAAAAAAACTCAGAAGTTCTTCTGAGACAAAGCGAACACCTGTTATCCTTGTGACTGCGAAATCTTCTGAACTGGATAAAGTAAAGGGATTGGACTCGGGTGCAGATGATTATATTGCGAAGCCATTTGGAATTATGGAGATGGTTTCGCGTGTAAAGGCCCTTTTACGAAGAACGGAGCCAGAGCAAATACCAGACTATTATGAGTTTGATAATATTATTTTGGATGACACAAAGCACGTTGTTAAAGTAGAGGAATCAAAAGTTGAACTTACCTTTAAAGAATATGAGTTATTAAAGTGTCTTTTGTCCAATATTGATATTGTTTTATCAAGGGAAAAATTAATGAATCGGATTTGGGGCTTTGATTATGAGGGAGAGAGCCGGACAGTTGATATGCATATAAAGACGTTACGACAAAAATTGGGGAGTGCAGGTTCCTGTATCAAAACAGTTCGTAATGTAGGATATAAGATTGGAAGATAAACAGTCAGTTTTATCAGTATTTGCTGGAGGAACTATGAAACGAAAAATTAGTATTCGAATGTGTCTGATTTGTCTGTTAGCCACAGTATTGTCAGCAACCTTGACAACAGTCAGTTTTTATAATCTGAATACAAAGCGCGTGTGGACGCAACTAGAGGATTTAGCAAAAGTATTTGCCAATGTTTCAGATGATATTGAAAATCTGAAACGGGTGGCAGGAGGGGTGGGCAATCATTACCGGGTAACTTTGGTAGATGAAAAAGGAAAGGTAAAGTATGACAGTCGTGTTAAATATGAAAAACTAGGTAATCATAATAATAGGGAAGAAATAGTAAAAGCAAGAGAAGCAGGTACTGCAACAGCAGTTCGACATTCGGATAGCGTTGGAAAAAAGACTTACTATTTTGCCATGAAGGTGGATTACGGGAATATCCTCCGTGTGGCAGTTGATACTGATAGTATAAGAACTACCTTTGTATCAGTGATTCCACTGATATTACTGGTAGCTTTTTGTGCGTTTATGCTCTGCTTTATTCTTTCACAGCGTTTGACTCAGGGATTGATTCGCCCAATTGAAGAAATGGCAAAGGGCGAAATTGAAGTTCCTTATGAAGAATTAGAACCTTTTGCCAATCTCATTAAGCAACAGAAGGCAGTAGAAAAAATGAAGCAGGAGTTTACAGCCAATGTATCTCATGAACTAAAGACTCCCCTGACTTCTATATCAGGTTATGCAGAGTTAATTGAAAGTGGGATGGCAAAGGGTGAGGATGTAAAGATTTTTTCCGGGAAAATTTACAGTGAATCAAAACGACTGATGTCACTGATTGGAGATATTATGAAATTATCAGAACTTGAAGAACCCGGATCGGTTTGTCATTTTGAGAAATTTTCACTTATGGAAGTAATTTATGAGTGTAAAGCATCATTAGAGTTGCCTGCACGGAAACATCATGTTACAATACATGTGGAAGGAAAAGACATTCCAATTTTTGGAGACCGTAAAATGATTTCTGAAGTTGTTTATAACTTGTGTGATAATGCAATTCGATATAATCATGAAAACGGACAAGTGTGGGTGTCTGTATCACTGGTAGATGACGAGGTATATCTAATTGTAAAAGATACGGGAATTGGGATTCCGGAGAAATATTATGAAGACATTTTCAGGCGGTTTTATCGTGTGGATAAAAGCCGTTCAAAAGAAACCGGAGGAACCGGACTTGGTTTGGCAATTGTAAAGCATATTGCGGAACTTCACGGAGCAAAAATCAGAATCGACAGTAAAGTCCAAAAAGGAACAAAAATAACGCTTATTTTTAAAGCAGTCGGAGGAAAACAATGAATTTAGAGAATTTAGGAAACTTATTTACTTTTATTGGAGGATTAGGGCTGTTCTTGTATGGTATGAACACAATGGCAGATGGCTTGCAAAAATCGGCGAGCGGCAAAATGAAGTCTCTGTTGGGGTATCTGACAAATAACCGTTTCCTGGGAGTTGTTTTTGGTGCTGTTATTACAGCAATTATTCAAAGCAGTTCTGCTACAACTGTTATGGTTGTAGGTTTTGTAAATGCCGGAATTTTAACATTAGTTCAGGCAGTTGGTGTTATTATGGGAGCTAATATAGGAACAACGATTACTGCATGGATTGTATCTATGAATGAATGGGGAAGTGCATTAAAACCTGAGTTTTTTGCACCGCTTCTGGTTGGAATCGGTGTTGTCGCCTTTATGTTCTTTAATAAACAAAAAGTAAAAGAGGTTGGGCAGATTTTAGTTGGTTTTGGTGTTTTGTTTATTGGTCTGTCTTTTATGTCAGGGGCAATTGAACCGTACAAAGATGCACCTATTTTCTCAGAAGCATTTCGTATTCTCGGACAGAACCCGTTTTTTGGAATCTTAGCCGGTCTTGTTGTAACAGCGATTATCCAGAGTTCTTCTGCATCTGTCGGTATTTTACAGACATTGGCTATAAATGGTGTAGTCAACTGGCGTTCAGCTATTTTTATTACACTGGGTCAGAATATTGGTACTTGTGTAACAGCACTGCTTTCCAGTGTGGGGGCACAGAAAAATGCAAAGCGGGCAGCTGTGATTCATTTGTTGTTTAATGTGTTTGGTGCGGCAATTTTTGGAATCATAATGTATGTTATATTTGCAGTGAACCAGAAGCTTGCTATGTCAACAATTTCAACAGTAGAAATTTCAATTTTCCATACGGTGTTTAATATAACAAATACATTGCTTCTCTTTCCATTTGCAAAACTTCTTGTACGTCTATCCGAACGTATTGTTCCGGATAAGCATCCGGATGATGAAGAGATTGATGAAGTGGCGGAGGTTTGCCGCGCTTTGGATGACCGTATTTTGGAGAACCCTGGTTTTGCTATTGAAACAGCGAACCGGGAAGTGGTTGTTATGGGAAATGTAGCAATTAAAACAGCCCGGATGGCGATGCAGGGGTTACTGGAAAAGGATACAAAGGCAATTGAATATGTATTTCGAAAAGAGGAAGTAATTAATGAACTTGAAAAGGTATTGACAGAATATCTTGTAAAGGTAGATAATTTATCACTAAGCGAGGAACAGCATGATAAAATTAAGAATCTGCTTTATACCGTAAGTGATATTGAGCGTGTTGGGGACCATTGTGAAAATATTGTAGAATTGGCGAAAAAGCGTGTGGAGATGAACTTACATTTTTCAGATGTAGGTTATGAGGATTTAAAGCAGATTATTTCAGAGGTTATGATTTCTCTGGAGGGCTGTATTGAAGCTCGTGAAAGTATGGATTTTAATACAGTCAGAAAAGTGGGACGTTCGGAAGATGAAGTGGATAATTTGGAAGACGACTTGCGAGATAAGCATATTATCAGACTCTCACAGGGAAAGTGCGATACAGAAAGTGGCTTACTGTTTTTGGATGTAATCTCGAATTTGGAGCGGATTTCCGATCATGCTTATAATATCGCTGGATATGTACAGTCAGAGTTATAAAGTCCTTTTTCGTCATGAACTGTGAGAATTTTAAGTTGTGATTTTTATTTGAGGTGTGTGCCTCTAGGCATAAAAGCAAAGCAGATAGTCTTTGGAAATTGTGTTTCCAAGCTGTTTGCTTTGTTTTTATATGTAATGATTATTGTTGATACGAAAAAAAAGGATATAATGCGGGTATGTTGAATATGTAGTAGTGAGGACATTTGATTTATTACGGAGGATACTGTTATGACAATCCGGGAGCAGTTAGAGCAAAGGGAACATCAGATTTTAAGTCCTTTTGCGTCATTTAGTGATAAATCGGCAGGCAGGGACAGAAATGAGCCTCCATGTGATATGCGTCCGGTGTATCAGAGAGACAGGGATCGTATTCTTCATTGTAAGGCCTTTCGCCGATTGAAACAGAAGACACAGGTGTTTTTATCTCCAGAAGGGGATCATTATCGAACCCGTCTGACACATACGCTTGAGGTTGCCCAGAATGCCAGATCTATTGCAAAGGCACTTCGGATGAATGAGGATTTGACAGAGGCAATTGCGTTAGGTCATGATTTGGGACATACTCCGTTTGGACATGCAGGAGAACGAGCATTAAACCGGATTTGTCCAGGGGGATTCAAGCATCAGATTCAAAGTGTGAGGGTTGTAGAACTTTTAGAGCATGATGGCTGTGGGTTAAATCTGACAAAAGAGGTCAGGGATGGAATTTTAAATCACCAGACGGCTGGAAATCCGTCTACCCTGGAGGGTAAGATTGTAAGGCTTTGCGATAAAATCGCTTATGTAAATTCAGATATTGATGATGCTATCCGGGGTGGAATTATAAAAGAATCTGATATTCCAAAAGAATATACGAAAGTACTTGGAGAAAGTCTAGGAAAACGTTTAAATACGTTGATTCATGATATTATTATGCAAAGCATGGAGCGAAATGAAATTAACATGTCTGAAGAAGTACAGGATGCACTTGTTAATTTAAGAAAGTTCATGTTTGAAAATGTCTATACAAATCCCGCTGCGAAAGGTGAGGAATTTCGTGCTGAGAATATGATTGAGCAGTTATTTGAATATTATAATAAACATTTTCATGAATTACCTGCGGAGTATATTCGAATGATAGAAGAATATACGGATACAACACCAAGAGTTGTGTGTGATTTTATTGCAGGAATGACAGATCGTTATGCCGTAATGACCTTTGAACGGCTGATGATTCCTAAAATGTGGCCTGTTAAATAAGTTTATTTATAAAACTTTTGATAAATTGTAGATTATTTAGGTTGAAAAGGAGGTGAGATTTTTGTATTACGCAGAAGAGTTTGTAGAAGAAGTAAGACAGCGAAATGATATTGTCGATGTGATTTCTTCTTATGTAAATTTGAAAAGAAGTGGAAGTAATTATACCGGATTATGCCCATTTCACAATGAAAAGACACCTTCTTTTTCTGTAAGCCAAGGGAAACAGATGTATTATTGCTTTGGCTGTGGTGCAGGAGGAAATGTATTTACCTTTCTTATGGAGTATGAAAATCTGACTTTCGTTGAAGCGTTGGAACAGTTAGCAGAGCGTGTCGGAATGCAGCTTCCTGAGAGAACAGAGGGAGGCGAAGACCGTAAACGCCGCGATACAAGAGAAAAAATACTGCAGGTATACCGGGAAGCTGCTACTTATTATTATGCAATGTTGAAATCAAATCATGGTAAGACGGCGTATGAATATTTAAAAAATCGGGGATTGTCCGATGAGACCATCACAAAATTTGGGCTGGGTTATTCGGACAAGTCAGGCAGTCTTTATACGTATATTCGTTCAAAAGGATTTGATGATGATTTGCTCAGGCAGACGGGGCTTTTCACATATAAAGAGGGAAAGGGTGCCTATGATAAGTTTTGGAATCGGGTTATTTTCCCAATTCTGGATCGGAATAGCCGTGTTATTGCTTTTGGTGGGCGTGTTATGGGAGAGGGAATGCCGAAATACTTGAACTCTCCCGAAACATTGATTTTTGATAAAAGCAGGAACTTATATGGATTAAACCTAATTAAGGGAAAAGGCGATAAAGGACTGATAATCTGTGAAGGTTATATGGATGTTATTGCACTTCACCAGGCAGGATTTACAAATGCAGCGGCGTCTCTTGGCACTGCATTTACAAGCCAGCATAGCAGCATTATAAAACGATATACCGATCAGGTTTATTTATGCTATGACAGTGATGGTGCAGGAGTGAAAGCTGCTTTGAGAGCAATTCCTATCTTGAAAGAAGCGGGGCTTCGTGTTAAAGTAATTGATATGCGTCCCTTCAAGGACCCTGATGAGTTTATGAAGGCACTTTCGGTTGAAGAGTTTCAAGAGCGGATTGACCATGCGAAAAACAGTTTTTTTTACGAAGTTGATATGATGAAAAATCAGTATGATATGGAGGATCCGGAAGAAAAAACTAAATTCATGAATGAAACTGCCAAAAAATGTCTATCCTTTGAAAATGAACTGGAAAGAAACAATTACATTGAGGCTTTTGCCAGACAATATGGAATACGAACAGAGGATTTTAGGCAGGTTGTAAATCAGATGGGTGCTAAAATGGTTGGTATTCATTATAATCCGAAAGAAATAAGGAAAGAAAAAAACGGAGTTCAGAAAAAAGATGATGGGCATCGTCAGGCACAAAAGATGCTTTTAACATGGATGAGTGATGATGTTGATTTATTCCGTCAATTGCAGGGAATTATTTCAGAAGAGGATTTTGTCGAAGAACCATATCGTCAGGCAGCGCATATGATGTACGAGCAGTATGAAACCGGACACGGAGTTTCACCGGCAAAAATAATCAGTTATTTTCAAAGTAAAGAAGAACAAAGCGAAGTTGCCAGTTTGTTCAATACAGATATAAAACGGATTACAGAGCCACAGGAGAGGGAAAAGGCTTTGAATGAGATGATTAAAAGGACAAAAAGATACAGTTTGGATTATCAGAGCAGACATGTACAGGATCTTACCCAATTATCAGGCATTATAGAGGAAAAGAAGAAATTGGAAAAATTGCATATTTCTTTATTGGATGGTTAAAGTAAGAATAGATGTCAGAGCGAAAAAGAAAAGGAAGGTAAAAAATGGAAACGAAGAAGACAAAAACAGATGAAAAAAGCGCACAGATGGATGAAATGAAGTTTTTGGAGCAACTTCAGGCACTTGTTGAAATTGCTAAGAAAAAGAAAAATGTGCTAGAGTATGACGAGATTTTAAAACATTTTAAAACCTTTGATTTGGATACGGAAAAAACAGAAAAACTATATGAATATTTAGAGTCTAATAATATTGATGTCCTTCGTATGCAGGATGATGTAGACGAGGAAGTTATTATTTTAGATCCTGATGATGAGCCAACAGAAGAAGAACTGGAGAACATCGAACTAAATGTTCCGGATAGTGTAAGTATCGAGGACCCAGTCCGTATGTATTTAAAAGAAATTGGGAAGGTTCCTCTGTTATCGGCAGAGGAAGAAGTTGAATTGGCAAAAAAGATGGAAGAGGGAGACGCAGCGGCAAAAAAAAGGCTGGCGGAAGCAAATCTGCGTCTTGTTGTTAGTATTGCCAAACGATATGTGGGGCGTGGTATGCTTTTTCTGGATTTGATTCAGGAAGGAAATTTGGGATTAATTAAAGCAGTTGAAAAATTTGATTACCGAAAGGGGTATAAATTCAGTACGTATGCTACCTGGTGGATTCGCCAGGCAATTACAAGGGCGATTGCTGATCAGGCAAGGACAATTCGTATTCCGGTTCACATGGTGGAGACAATTAATAAGTTAATTCGTGTACAGAGGCAGCTGTTACAGGAACTGGGAAGAGAACCGTACCCAGAAGAAATTGCAGAAGAAATGAATTTGCCGGTCGAACGTGTTCGTGAAATTCAAAAAATTTCCCAAGAGCCAGTATCTTTAGAAACTCCAATCGGAGAGGAGGAGGACAGCCATCTTGGTGATTTTATTCAGGATGACAATGTTCCGGTTCCGGCAGAGGCGGCAGCATTTACACTCTTAAAAGAGCAGTTAGTAGAAGTTTTAAATACGCTCACTGACAGGGAACAGAAGGTATTACGTCTTCGTTTTGGTTTAGATGATGGACGTGCTCGTACATTGGAAGAGGTCGGACGTGAGTTTAAAGTAACAAGGGAGCGTATTCGGCAGATTGAGGCAAAAGCACTTCGAAAATTGCGTCATCCAAGTAGAAGCCGTAAGCTGAAAGATTATTTGGACTAATGGTAGGAATGGATAAAGAGATACTCCTAAGTGAGCGTTTAAAAATGAATG
>CATZVV010000032.1 GCA_958425285.1 uncultured Lachnoclostridium sp.
AACTCTTCAACGTAAAACCTTCCATATTCTTTTCGACCGGAATATTTAAAGCTGGCAATTGACTTTTTCATATACTTATCATAAACCCACACCGCATATCCCCGCTCATAGGAAACCTGTTTTCTGCTACAATCAAAACAAAACTCTTCTCCCGCCTTTGCAATCGGCTTCCCGCACCTCTTGCAGATTGGTTCTGTAATAACCTCTGTATGTTTTCGGCACTGTCGGCAGATTTTATCCTCGCCGGGCGCGAGTACCCGATCACAAATCGGACATCTCCTCGGGAATAAAATATGAAATATCCTTTGTAACATAAAACTCTCCATTCCAAAAAATTTCTTTTAATGTGTTTTAATAAATTATAGTATAACAAATTTTTCCCAAATATGCACTATATTTCTCGAATTCTCTGCGCAAAAGATGAATATCTTTTTTGTTCCTCATTATTTGCAATCATTTTCAGAACTACCTTTTTACTTCCAACAATTGTCACGCATGCTTTTCCCCTTGTAACTGCTGTATAAAGCAAATTCCGGTTCATCAGCATATGCGGACCTCCTAAAAGCGGCAGTACAATTGCCGGATATTCACTTCCTTGTGATTTATGAATTGTAATTGCATATGCAAGTTCCAATTCATCCAAACCGGAAAATGGATATGTAACCATCTTGTTTTCTTCATACTCTACCATTACTTCCTTTGAGAAAGTATTAACCTCTCTTATAATGCCACAATCACCATTAAATACACCGCTTCCCTCTTCTAGCACAATGCCGTTGTAACCATGTATTTCCCATGTAATCTGATAATTATTCTTTATTTGCATTACCTTATCGCCTTCTCTGAATATAATGCCATGAGCTTCTATTTGAGATTTTCCCGTTTCTTCTGGATTTAAATATCTTTGTAACATCTGGTTACATCGTAAAACACCTAGTTCTCCCTTTTTCATCGGTGTCAGCACCTGCACATCAAATGGACTGCAATTTACATATTTAGGCATTTTTTCTTTTACCAGCCATAGCATAACTTCAAGCACATGGCGGCTGTCGGGTTGTTCCAGACAAAAAAAATCTTTACTCTTATTATCCAGTTTGATATTTTCCAAATCTTCCTGACTCTGTGCATTCATGATTCGATGTGCATTTGTAACAATATCGCTTTCTGCTGCCTGGCGGAAAATTCTTGTCAACTTTACTACATTGCAGCAATGCGAATCAATAATATCACGTAAAACATTTCCAGCTCCCACACTTGGCAGCTGATTAACATCTCCCACCAAAATCAGCCGGGTACCGACCGAAATTGCTTTCAAGAGACTTTGAAAAAGGAAAATATCAACCATTGACATTTCGTCAATAATAATACAGTCTGTTTCCAGCGGATTCCACTCATTCCTCTCAAACATTCCCTCCTGATTGCTATGCTCTGTATCATCCGGAGCACCTCCATTATACTCTAATAACCGATGTATTGTCTGAGCCTCATAATTGGTTGTCTCACTCATACGCTTAGCTGCGCGCCCCGTTGGGGCAGCTAACAAAAGATTCAATCCCTGCTCTTCCAAAACATGAATAATCGTATTAATCGTTGTCGTCTTGCCAGTACCGGGGCCTCCGGTAATAACAAGTAAACCATTTTGAACCGCTTCCCGGACTGCCAATACCTGCTGCTCATCCAACTCAATGTTTTCCCGTTTTTGGACCTTCTGAATCATAACTTCTAACTGCTCGGGAGCAATTTCCAACCTCACATTTAAATCAGTAAGCATCCGGGCACTGTTTAACTCTGCATAGTATAAAGAACCGGCATAAACACGAATCTCTCCACCTTCTTCAATACGTATAATTTTCTTCTCTATCTCCATATATGAAATCGCCCCTTCCAAAGCGGAGATAGATGCACCTAGTATTTCCACTGCATTACGAACCAACAGTTCTTGAGGAAGATAGACATGTCCCATATTGGTACCCAAACTTAAAACATGAAGAATTCCGGCACGAATGCGATACTGTGAATCAGCTTCAATTCCCGCTTTCCTTCCAATCTCATCTGCAATCTTAAATCCAATGCCATTGATATCCTCTGCCAATTGATAAGGGTTTTTTTCTACAATTTCATACATCCGCTCCTTATAAAAATTATAAATTTTAACCGCCAATTGATTTGAAATACCGTATTTTTGCATAAATATTAACGCGGCTCTCATTTCCCGTTTCTCTGCAAATTGCTCACCAATTGAGCGTGCCTTATCATTGCTGATTCCTTTCACTTCACTCAATCGTTCCGGTTCTTCCTCCATAATGCGGAAAGTATCTTCACCAAATTTATCCACAATTCTTTTTGCCAAACCTGCACGTACTCCACTGATCGCTCCTGATGCAAGATACCTCTGCACAGCAAGAATATCTTCTGGCTCCTTCACCTCAAAAGATAAGACTTTTAACTGCTCTCCATAGACAGAATGATCTATCATATCCCCCTGCACAGCAATATATTCTCCTTCATTAATAAAAGGAAAATTACCGACACAAACAAGCTCCTCTTGTTCCTCCGAGGCAAGTTCAAAAACAGTATATCCATTCTCTTGATTTCTGAACACAATTCGCTCAATGTATCCTTCCCGTTCTTCCATGAGCTTTTCTCCTTACTTTTTAGATTACCTAACGGCAAAAAAATTCCCTGCTATGCCTTGCATAAACAGGGATTTCACTTTGTATTTTTCTCATTACTACGATGTTGTATTCCGCTTCATTGATTCATATAACTGCTTTGCCAGACCAATACCCTGATTACTCTCAACTGCCGTCTTTGCATATTCCTGAGCAAGCATATCACCAAACATCGATGTATACTCATCCTCTTCCTCTTCTGTTTTTACGGATTCCTGCATGCTCTTAAATATTTTTTCCATAAAATATATTTCAAACTCTTTGCATGCATCCAATAACTCTTCATCCGATTCTGCCTCCTGCAAAGATGACTTTAAAACTTCATCCGTTGACACATCTTGAATATTTTGTGAAGAAGATAGTAGAGAACTGGCTGATTCTAAACTTCCTGCAGCAAGAGACGAATACAAATTATCGACTGATAAGCTCATCTTTCCCCTCATTTCTGCGGATATTTATCCACGAATACCTGTTTACATAATCCAACTTACTAATATGTATATTTACCGAAGATTATTTGCCTGCTGCAACATCTCATCCGAAGCTGTAATTGCTTTTGAATTCATTTCATATGCTCTTTGGGCAATAATCATATTTACCATTTCATCTACAGTCTGAACATTGGAGCCTTCCAAATATCCACTAACCACCTTTGTTCCGATTTCTTCTGCCCCTCGAATTGTTGGCACACCGGATGCTGGCGATTCTCTCAGCAATGAATCCGAAACCCGTTCCAAGCCACCCTGATTCGGAAATGTTGCAATTCCAATCTGAACACCCGTACGCTGTGGATTATTTGTTGCATCCGGCAATGCCAAGTATCCATATTCATCCACAGTCAGCTTCGTTGTATCTGTATTTTCAGGAAGGACAATTTCTTTTCCATTTTTATCCAGAACAATATTCCCATCTGCATCTGTCAGTGCCATACCATCATCTGTCAATGATACATAAAAATCACCATTTCTCGTATAGCGTACAGAACCATCCGACATACGTACCATAAAAAATCCACTGCCCTGTAAAGCATAATCAAATGTCCCAGAGGACTCTAACAAAGGGCCCTGCTCATAGTTAGCTGAAATTGCTCCCGGTCTGACACCAAGCCCAACCTGTACGCCAACCGGCTTTGCATTTCCACTGCTATCGGTTGATTTTGCCTGTAAAGTCTGATACATCAATGACTTAAATTCTACTGTTTGTTTCTTATACCCTGTTGTATTTACATTTGCCAGATTATTTGAAATATTGTCTAAATTTGTCTGCTGAGCAATCATTCCCGATGCAGCAGTCCATAATGAACGCATCATATACATATCCTCCTCTATGACAATCTAAACTCCTACAGTTTACCAACTGAATTTACAGACTTGTCTAACATTGTATCGACTGTTTTAATTATTTTCTGATTGGCCTCATATGCTCTTGTTATAGCAATCATATTAACCATTTCTGAAACCACATTAACATTCGACTGCTCGGTATAACCCTGTTCAATTGCCCCCGCTGCTTCCATTGTCGTTGCTCCCTCTACCGGCTCGTACAGGTTATCTCCAAATTTTTTAAGATAATCATAATCCGTAAAATCAATGAGAGAGATTGTATCAAGTACAACCCCGTCTGCCGTAATCACACCATCTTTGCTAATGGCAACACTGGTTGCGTTGGTCGGAATTGTAATATCCCCGCCAGAACCCTGTACGCGATTTCCATTTGAATCCATCAGATACCCATCTGCACTCAATTTAAAGGTGCCGTCTCTTGTATACTTTATGGATGAGTTACCTTCTGCATCCGTTACCTTGACAGAGAAAAATCCATTCCCGCTAATTGCCAAATCGTATGTGTTTCCTGTCTGACGCAACGAGCCCTGATCATAGTCCGTGTAAACTTCTCCGATTTTTACCCCCATACTCATCCGTCCAATGGTCTGATTATGATAGGCCTGAGATCCATCTCTAATTTTCAAAGTCAGCATTTGTTCAAATGCCTGATTGGTTACACTCTCCTTTTTATATCCCACCGTGGCTGAATTTGCCAGATTGTTCGATATAATATCGAGTCGCTTCTGCTCATTTCGCATACCTGTGTGAGCAGTATACAGACCTCTTACCATGTCTCACCATTTCCTTTCTCTTACATGTAAACCCTAATCCTCTTCTCGGCTTCCCGATAAAAATTCTACATACTTACCAGTTCCGATTGCAACTGCTGTCATTGGCTCTTCAGCTGTCATTGTTGTAATACCTGTTCTGGATTCAATCAATTCCTCTAAACCGTATAGGAGACTTCCTCCTCCGGTTAAGACAATTCCACGGTCAGCAATATCCGCTGCCAATTCGGGTGGTGTTTTTTCTAACACACTATGGACCGCTTCAACAATTTGTAATGTCGTATCCTTCAGTGCTTCCTCTGTTTCCTCCGAAGTAACCTGAATTGTTTTAGGAAGTCCTGTAACCAGATTCCGGCCACGTACATCCACAGATTCAACTTCTGGCCGAGGATATGCAGAGCCAATGCGGATTTTAATATCTTCTGCTGTTCTTTCTCCAATCAGAAGATTATGTTTCTTTCTCATATAACGGACAATTGCCTCATCAAAATCATCACCGGCAATTTTTATTGACGTGCTTACAACTGTTCCCCCTAACGAGATAACAGCAATATCTGTTGTACCTCCTCCAATATCGACAATCATATTTCCACATGGTCTGGCAATATCAATTCCCGCTCCGATTGCTGCCGCAATCGGTTCCTCAATAATTTTTACATCCCTTGCTCCGGCCTGAAAAGCAGCATCCTCTACTGCCTTTCTTTCCACTTCCGTTACCCCGCTTGGTACACAGATACTAATCACCGGTTTACGAAAACGCTGTTTTCCAACCGCTTTTGTAATAAAATATTTCAGCATTTTCTCTGTAACGGTATAATCAGAAATAACACCTTGACGAAGTGGACGTACGGCAATAATATTCCCCGGAGTTCTTCCCAGCATTAGTCTGGCTTCCTCACCAATTGCCTTAATACGATTTGTATCACGATCAAAAGCAACCACCGAAGGTTCTTTTAATACAACACCCTTCCCTTTTACATAAACCAAAATACTTGCTGTACCTAAATCTATTCCAATGTCTGAATTTAACATGTTGTATCTCCTTTCGAATTTTCAAAAGTTAAAATTCGTTTTCGTCAAATCTGAAACGTATTCACTTCTATTATAAACATAAATTCATATTTTTCCAATACTTTTTTTGCTTTTCTCTTCTTTTATTCCAGCTCCGCTTCGGCAGCTTTTAGCATAATAGCACATTCTGTTCGTTTTCTCTGAAGCTCACATCCAACTTCATAAGTAGAATTAATATCACCATGGCAATGATATGCATTTGCTGCACACCCACCACTGCAATAAAATTTTGCAAAGCAATCGCTGCACTCTTTCTTGGCATATACATTACAAAGCTTAAATTTATCCTGCAATTCTTTGTTAACGATACCCTCATCTACATTTCCCATTAAAAATTCCGGTTCCCCAACGAACTGATGACATGGATATAAATCTCCCCACGGCGTAACAGCAAGGTATTCCGTTCCTGAACCGCATCCTGATAAACGCTTATATACGCAAGGGCCACCTGATAAATCAATCATATAGTGGAAGAAGTTAAAGCCTCTGCCCTCTTTTTTTCTCTGAATCATTTCCTTTGCCAGCAAATCATACCCCTCTAAAATCTGCGGAATATCATCTGGGGTAATAGCATACTCCTCTTTGGGATCCGCCACAACCGGCTCAACCGAAATCTGCTCAAATCCCTCATCTGCTAAATGAAGCACATCTTCGACAAAATCCAAATTGTGATGAGTAAAAGTCCCTCTGACATAATATTTTTGGTGATTTCTTGATTCTGCCACCTTCTTAAATTTCGGCAAAATTAAATCATAGCTTCCCTTCCCGTTTTTTGCGGGACGCATATGGTCGTGTACCTTTTTTCTTCCATCAATACTCAATACAACGTTGTCCATTTCCCGGTTCGCGAACTCCAGTATCTCATCATTTAAAAGTACACCATTTGTTGTAAGTGTAAAGCGAAAGTTTTTATCGTGTTCTTTTTCCAGTTCTCTCCCATATTTCACAAGCTGCTTGACTACTTCAAAATTCATGAGTGGCTCTCCGCCAAAAAAATCCACTTCCAGATTTCTTCTGCTTCCCGAATTTTTTACCAGAAAATCCAAAGCCTTCTTGCCGACTTCAAAACTCATAAGAGAACGATCCCCCTGATATTCCCCTTCTCCGGCAAAACAATACCGACATGCCAAATTACAGTCGTGAGCAATGTGCAGACAAAGTGCTTTAACAACAGTCTGCCTCTTTTTAAAATCAATCACACCTTCTCGATACGTATCTGAGGTAAACAATGTTCCATTTTCAATCAGAGTCTCAATATCCTTATAAATCTCTTCAACATCCTGAACAGCAACCTGCTCATCTGCATATTTTTCAAGAATTTTCTCGGTAACCTCTGATTTACTTTTCTTTTCATAATCTGCAATGACATCATAAGCAATATCATCTACTACATGTATAGAACCACTATTTACGTCCAGTATAATATTATATCCGTTATTTTTATATTGATGAACCATTTCGTCTCCGACTTTCCTTTCATATCTCTATTACACTTAAATCTATTTTAGAAGAAACAAGGACCTCATTGTAAACCCAATTCTGAGTTAACAAATCAGCCCTCCATTGCATGTTAAACTTCACTGCTTATTTTTGTTCACAACTCTGATTTCCTACTGTGCAGGACGTTTTACAGGCAGACTGACATGACGTCTGGCATTCACCACATCCACCTTTTTTCAAAGTTTCTTTCAAATTTTTGGTTGTTAAAGTCTTAATTCTTTTCATAATAACTGTCCCCTTCTAAAGCAATTTACTAATTTATAGTGTAACACAAATAATCTACAGACGCAATCCCTTTTCCTTATATATTGTCAGGATTTTCCGGATCGAAGCATTCCTCCCATCATACCTCCCAACGTACATAGTACGAAAACGGACATTAAGTTTGGAATCTGTAAAAAAAGCTGCCGATTTAATATCATGGAAATAATAAGAATGATTACAAAATATAAGAAACCAATAAGTGCTCCCCATATAAACCTTCTTGATTCCACTCTTTTACTGAACAATAAACCTGCCAAAAAAGAAGAAAATATGTATGCAAAAATAACCCCTCCATTGACAAAGCCCTGTGAAACATTGAATTTAAAAAGTAAAAATGCCAATATGGCCAATATCAGAAACGTAACGATATACGCTGCAAACAAAAATTTGACAATCCCGCTCATTCGCTCCTTCATGTATACCCCTCCAAAAAATTACTTTGTAAAATTTTATGCATCTTTTCTTTTTCATATTCCTATGCTATAGTTACATTATTAAAGAGAAATGAGGAATATTTATGAATATGATTGATTTACATGTCCATTCCTGTCATTCAGACGGTACACTCACTCCTTCTGAACTTGTGGAACTTGCAGTTTCTAAAAATTTGGCTGCCTTCGCTCTGACTGATCACGATACCGTAAATGGAATCCCAGAGGCATTGAGAGCAGCAGAAGGTTTATCGCTGAAGGTAATTCCCGGGGTAGAATTGTCTACTGATTATAATGGTACCGAAGTCCATATTCTGGGGTACCAGATTGATTATACAGACATTGATCTTTTGCGCACCCTTGAAGATATTGTAAAAGAACGCGATAACCGGAACATTAAAATGTGTAACAAACTTTGCGAAGCAGGCTACCCAATAACCTATGAAGAGTTAATGAAAGAATATGGTGACCACGTCATTACAAGAGCACACTTTGCAAAATTTCTTGTTGGACGAGGCGCAATCGATTCTATTGATGCCGCCTTCCGCGGTCCGTTAAATAACCACTCTCCTTATTTTGTGACACGCAAATACCTGAAACCGGAAGAAGCGGTAGAATTAATTATAAGCAAAGGGGGAATTCCTGTACTTGCTCACCCGCTTCTTTACAAGCTCTCCGTTTCTGAAATACATGAATTGTGTAAAACTTTATGTGTCTGTGGTCTAAAAGGAATAGAAGCAAAATATTCAAGCAATAAGGGAAACGACGAAGCCTTTGTCAAAAAAGTAGCAAAAGAACACGGACTCTTTATTACCGGTGGCTCAGATTTTCACGGGGCAAACAAACCACATATACAATTAGGTACCGGAATGGGCAACCTATATGTGCCCGAAACTTTACTGGAAAATTTAAAATAAGCAAAAAATCTTTTTATATACATGAAAAAAGACCAGATTGTGTTACATACACATCTGATCTTTTCAATGTATGAGAAACCCTTTTCCTAGGCTTCAGCAGCTTTTTCAACCTCTACAATAGCTTCCTTTTTCATAGGAATGCGGCAGTTCTTGTTGCTCCCAAATTCTACGATTACAATATCCTCTGTCATATCAATTACCACACCATAAAAACCAGATGTTGTCAAAATACTGTCACCGATTGCAACCGCAGCCAATGTTGCCTCATGTTCCTTCTGTTGTTTTTTCTGCGGGCGAATTGCAAAAAAATAGAACGCTCCAATTACCGCCGCATAAACCAAAATCATTAATACCATATTCATTTCAATTTTCCTCCTTATGATTGATTGGGGTATAAAATTATCTCTTCCAAATCAATTTTTCATACCGTCAGCATACTGACTGGCCATGCCTTCCAGCTTTCTTTTTTTGTAATCCGAGAACTCACCTTTTTCCAGTGCATCCCGAATTTCTTCCATCATTGTATTATAAAAATAGAGATTATGCAAGACAATTAATCGAAGACCGAGCATTTCTTTTGCTTTTAACAGATGTCTAATATATGCCCGGCTGTAATGCCTGCATGCCGGGCACTTGCAGCCGGGCTCTATTGGTTGTCCATCTGTTTCATATTTCGCTTTCAAAAGATTAACTTTTCCAAAATTGGTATAGGCTTGCCCATGTCTTCCATTCCTTGCAGGATAAACACAGTCAAAAAAATCTACGCCTCGCTCCACACCTTCGAGTATATTAGCAGGAGTTCCGACGCCCATCAGGTAAACTGGCTTATCCTGTGGGAGATATGGCACTGTTTCTTCCAATATGTGGTACATTTCCTCGTGACTTTCCCCAACTGCAAGGCCTCCCAGTGCATACCCATCCAATTCCATTTCACGAATCCGCTTTGCATGTTCAATCCGAATATCCGCATAAGTGCCACCCTGATTAATGCCAAATAGCATCTGCTGCCGATTAATCGTTTCTTCACAGCAATTCAACCTCTGCATCTCCTGCTTGCAGCGTTCTAACCATCTCGTTGTTCGGGCTACTGAGTCCTCCATATATTTCCTTGTAGATGGATTTGGCGGACATTCATCAAAAGCCATTGCAATTGTCGACGCCAGATTAGATTGTATTTGCATACTCTCCTCGGGACCCATAAAAATTTTTCTGCCATCTACATGTGAATTAAAATATACCCCTTCTTCTTTAATTTTGCGCAGACCGGCCAGCGAAAATACCTGAAAACCTCCTGAATCCGTCAGAATTGGACGGTCCCAATTCATAAACTTGTGCAAGCCTCCCATTTTTCGCACAATCTGATCCCCGGGTCTTACATGCAGATGGTACGTATTTGATAATTCCACCTGCGTTTTAATTTCCTTTAAATCCATACTTGAAACGGCACCTTTAATCGCCGCTGCCGTTCCCACGTTCATAAAGACCGGAGTCTCAATAACACCGTGCGGTGTAGTAAAACGTCCTCGTTTGGCGCGTCCTTCGGTTTTGATTAATTCATACATTTATTTGAACCCTTTCATATAGTTCTTTAGACCCTCATAGGTTTCCTCACTAATAACATGCTCCATCCTGCAGGCATCCTCTTCTGCCGTTTTTTCATCTACTTTTGCAATTTGCACGAGAAAGTCTGTCAAAAATTTATGCCGTCCTAAAATAGCCGCCGCTTCCTTTTCTCCAGCCTCTGTCAAAACAAGTTCACCACCCGCATCCTTTTTCAGAAAACCGGCATCTTTTAACAATCCCATTGCACGGCTGACACTGGGCTTACTAAAGCCTAATTCTCTTGCTACATCAATCGAACGAACCGTTCCCTTTTTCTGCTTCAGCATCAATATTGTTTCTAAGTAATTTTCCCCTGACTCGTACATTCTACACCGTCCTTCCCAATAACCTTTCGTTTGCCTCTTTTATCCGATGCAACAAATCACTAACCTTCTCTATATAGAAAAAGACCGAATCACCAGGATCCAGTCTAAACAGGGGCGCCAGGAATCGAACCCGGCTCAGGAGTTTTGGAGACTCTTATTCTACCGATGAACTACGCCCCTAGGTATATGAATATAATACTCACTCGACTATAATACAAAATTTTCTCGGAAATGTCAATCTTTTTTTTCGTTTTCTTAGAAACTCTTAGAAGCTGTGTTTTATTGCAAAATATTTGTAATTCAATACCAAACAAGTTATACTATAAACGAAAAGCGAATGGAGGTTGATTATGACTCTACAACAATTAAAATATGCAATTACAACAGCAGAGCAAGGTTCTATCAGCGAAGCAGCAAAAGTTTGTTTTGTTTCGCAGCCTACTCTTTCCAATGCACTTCGTGATTTAGAAAACGAATTAGAATTTCAAATCTTTCATCGTACAAATAAAGGGATTCATATCACAGAAGAAGGAACAGAATTTCTTGGTTATGCCAGACAGGTAAAGGAACAATCGGATCTTTTAGAGGAGCGTTACCTGCATGGCAACCCAAGGAAACAACGATTTTCCGTCTCGACCCAGCATTATTCCTTTGCCGTTAATGCCTTTGTAGAACTAATTAAGCGCTACGGTATTGATGAGTATGATTTCACTCTTAGAGAAACCAAAACTCATGATATTATTGAAGATGTTAAACTATTGCGAAGTGAAATCGGCATTCTATACCTGAATCATTTTAACCGTTCTGTCATCCTTAAACTTCTGGGTGAAAGTGATTTGATTTTTACTCCGCTATTTACAGCCAAGCCGCATGTCTTCATTTCCACCGGAAATCCTCTGGCTTCTCTCCATGAAGTAACTTTGGAGCAGTTAGCACCTTTTCCATGTCTGACTTTTGAACAAGGAACCTATAACTCCTTTTACTTTTCAGAAGAAATCTTAAGTACATTGGAACATGCCAAAAATATACGAGTCAGTGACCGCGCCACTCTCTTTAATCTCTTAATTGGTTTAAATGGATATACAATTTCCAGCGGGGTACTGGACGCTGAACTAAACGGAAGAGATATTGTCGCT
>CATZVV010000033.1 GCA_958425285.1 uncultured Lachnoclostridium sp.
ATCATTTTCTTTGTAATATGTCCCGGACGCAGTATAACAGGTACATCCTCCGTCACATCTACAATTGTAGATTCTATACCAATTCCAACTTGTCCACCATCAATAATTAAGTCAATAACTCCATCTAAATCCTCTCGAACATGCTCTGCCGTTGTCGGGCTGGGTCTGCCTGAACGATTTGCACTGGGTGCGGCAATTGGAGTGCCCGCAGTCTGTATGAGCAATCTGGCTACCGGATGTTCCGGCATCCGAATCGCAACTGTTTGAAGTCCACCAGTCGTACTAAGAGGAACAATATCACTTTTGTTAAAAATCAATGTCAATGGCCCCGGCCAAAATGCTTGCATTAATTTATCTGATAAAACGGGAACTTCTCTCACAAGTTTATCCAGAGACATCCTATCTGCAATATGCAAAATCAACGGATTATCACTTGGTCTTCCCTTGGCACGATATATCTTTTGTGCCGCCTCCTGACGCAAGCCATCTCCTCCTAGTCCATACACAGTCTCTGTCGGGAAGGCAACCAGACCTCCCCTTCGGATAATTTCCGCAGCTTCCTGTAATTCTCTTCCTGCAAATCCAGTCCCCTTTTTCCAGACCATGTATCTTGTTTTCATAGAATGCCTCTTTTCTACGTACCTTTCAACATAAAATCAATTTCTAGTCAGATGCATATTATACCACTTTTATGATAATTTTTCAAGTTTTGGAATGTAAAAGCCTTCCATTAATCATGTATCATTCAAGGTTCCGCCAAATACATTTCAATTCCTTTAGAAATAGCCTCTGCCATCTTCTTTTGATATTCTTCAGATTGAAGCTTCTTTTCCTCTTCAGGGCATGAAAGAAAGCCACATTCCACAATTGCCAGTGGAATCGTTGTATGACTCAAAATATAATAATCACGATTTCCTTTCGCCTCTCTATGATTTCCATCTGTTATTTCTGTCTTTATTGTTCCCTGTAATATCTCCGCTAACCTTTTTCCTTCTTCTGAATCGGTATAATAAAACACCTGAGCTCCTTTTACGTTTGGAGAAGGATAACTATTTTGATGAATGCTGATTACTAACTTAGGAATCTGCTCCTCAATAAATTCCACACGCTCCTTCAAGCTTTTTTTTTCATCTCCGCTCCGGGTCAGTATAACTTCATACTTCTTTTTTAAAACCTGCTCCAGCTTTTTTGCAATGTGCAGGTTTACATCTTTCTCCAATGCCCCATTCACTCCTACTTTTCCAGGATCCTTGCCACCATGTCCTACATCAATAACAATGACGGTTTTTGATGCTGCTTTTTTCCCTGCCGCCAGCAACGCAAAAACCGTCATAAAACAGAAAACAATTAAAACCCATTTTTTCTTCATAACAATCTCCAGTATAAGAAATTATTATAAAAATATGCACAAAGAGCTTATCTCATATCTATTTCAAATATTTTTCTACAACATCCCATATGCTATCCCTTTCAAAGCCCAGCTTCCAAAAAGCCAAACCAGCCACATCTTTCGCTGTTACTGTTTGCATCTTTAACTCCAGCGATTTTTCCTCCTCCAACCAGATTTTACATACCTCTTTATTGCTTTTAAATTCAGCATAATATTGTCCGGTTGTATCATCCCATTTTGCCAAACCTCCGTTATCCTTTACAATTTGTTCAGCACTATCCATACCATATGCCTCTGAGGTCACCTTGGTACGCCCAGACATTTTTTTCTCTTTCCATAAACGGGTATAAAATGGAAGTGCCATAACAACTCTCTCCTTTGGAATCATTTGCAACGCTGTCTCAAGTCCTTCTTGTACAAATCCAATAGAAGAAACGGAACCTGCCTCTTCCGAACCGGCATAGTGCTCATCATATCCCATAAAAATCACATAATCTACGACTTTTCCCTGCTCCGCACAATCATAAAATGCATTGTAATTTTTAGGCATGTAATTATCTACCGACAACACAAGCTGATTGCTGCGGCATTTCAAAGAAAGTTCACGCAGAAATTCCAAATAAGCTGCGGAACTCTCCTCTGTCACTCTTTCAAAATCAATGTTAATACCATCAACACCATATTGAATCGCTGTACCTACAAGGTTATTAATCAGTTTTTGCCTTGTTGACGTTCTGCTCAATAAACGATTTAGCTTTACCTTTTTATTAAAATCATCTACCAAGACCCAAACTTTCAATCCTGCATTATGTGCCTCTCTGACATAGGTCTCACTAGCCAATGATGTAAAGTTACCCTTATTGTCGGATAATGACAGCCATGTTGGAGAAATTACATTAACACCCCTCATACCAGATATAGCATTGCTCAAATATGCGTTTGTTGCCTGGTTTGTCACTTGATGCCAGGCAAGACCTACACGTTCCGCAAATTTTGTCTGCTTAAAAATTGGTTCTTCGTATTCCGTAGACGCAGTCTCTTCAATTTGAGAATCAACAGAAGTTTCAGGAATATACCCTTCGATTCCCTCTAATGTCATCACCTTATAGTATCCATTTTCTATTTTACCCTCAGGGTCAAAATAAAGTTTCTGTCCCTTTTCCAATTCAATTAAATAATCATATTTTTTATTCGGACCAACCCGAAGTCTAGCAGATGAACCAAGTACAACGAAATTCTGCGGGTTTTCAAAATCACTAATGGTAACCAGACGCCCCGGGTTTTTATAAATCTGATACTCCATAGGAGAATACTTCTTAATAAAATCTACCAGTATATAAGTAACCTTTTCCTCCTGAATAACAATAGCTGCCTCTGCCCTTTCCTGACTAAGCCCTACCGTATATCGTTCTGTATTAACTCCTGTACTTACAACTCCATCCGGCAAAACATAGGTTAATATTTTTTCTTTATTATCCCAGAAAAAACGTTTATTAAAAGACTGGCTAACCGTTTCCAACGGCACATACACATGCCCTTCTCTCAACAATGCCCTGCTTCCGGTCACTTTATTATCTACAACAATAAGAAGCTGATCTCCCGGCAAATCCTTATATTGCTCCGACAGCTCTCTTTTTGTATTGCTTGGTGCCAAATATACATAAACGGCTGCGATAATAGCAGCCACAAGAACTGCAAAAGATAATAGCGCTACAAGCAATGCTCTTTTTTTTGTCATATGTATCCTCCTCACTCAGTCCTTGATTCTAATCAGTCAATCATATTTTAACACATATCACAAATGTTTGTAAATGTAAAGATACACGCAGGCACAATATCCTTATACCGGGTGGCGGCAATACAAATATATACCTGTGTATATACCGCCTACCCTTTCCTGACCGGTAATTGTTTTATTTATATCTTACTTTATTAAAGTTCATTTCTACGATATGCCCATTTTCATCACCCATAAAGTCCATCATATAAAAATCTTCCTCGAATACAAACGGTATTTTATCCTTCGGAATCTGATCATAGGAAACTCCATCGACAAAAACGGCAATTCCTTTTTCTTTGGCATTTTTTATGCGCTCCGTTATCCAACTCGTTTGCGAACTTATTGATAACCACCCCCCTTTCGACAGCCCTTCAAGGTGCTCCGCAATGCAATCATATTCAAAGCTGTCTGACATACATTGGAATAAGGGTTATTTCTAAATTTATTACCTCATAATGAAATGCGTTCCGATAATGGAACAAGATGTTTGACTAAATATTACTTCCAAAAGAAAGAAAATCTCAGATATCTGCAAGAAATATATAAATCCCTCTTATTTACCATCTCCCTTCTAAAACAATTAACCCTTATTCTATTTTTAATTATAATTGGTTCCTGAAAAATTTTCAATTTGCATTAGAACGATAATTTAGCCGTTTATACTTCCCAAAAATTGGAATTTTATTTTAAATATTTTCACGCAACATATATTGACTTTGCCCCATTTTTCCCTTATACTTCTATTACAATTAAAATAAATATCTTCATAATCTAAAGAAAGGATGTGAGCTTGTGAGAATAGAACAAATTAATGAAAATCAAATACGCTGCATTTTAAGTAAATCCGATTTGGTAGAACGTCATTTAAAAATCAGTGAACTAGCCTATGGTTCTGAGAAGGCAAAGGAACTTTTTCGGGATATGATGGAGCAAGCTTCCATTGATTTTGGATTTGAGGCTGACGATATTCCTTTAATGATTGAAGCAATTCCTACTTCGAGGGATTCTATAATACTTGTTATTACAAAAGTAGATGATCCTGCTGAATTTGAAGAACGATTTTCTCATTTTTCGCCGGATAGTGATGAACTGGCAGACGAGGGCGAACTTCAAAATGATAATGATGACAGCTTTTTATCAAATGACATTATTAACTGCTTTGACCAAATTAATGAATTAATTGAAGATTCATCAGATGGAGACGAAAAAAACGAAGATGAATTTATTCCTTTGCGTGATTCTTTACAAAAAGGAACTAAAAAGAAAAAGAAAACTAAGAAGAAGGGACAAATCAGCTCAATCGGTGTAAGCCATGTCTATTCATTCAGAGATATTGAGCAAGTTATTCAAGTTGCTCATATTGTAGGGGAGCAATATCGAGGGAAAAATACACTTTGGAAAGACGAAGCAAATCATCGGTATTACCTCTATATGACAAAGTCCGGAAAATTTGCAGAATACAAACGTATATGTGATACTGTAGGTGAATATGGGAAAACAGAACATATCACATTTGCAACAAAGGACTACTACGAAGAACATTATAAAGTAATTATTCGTGACTGTGCACTTATGACACTATCTGTCTTATAGTTGAAAAATTTGTTTTTTAAAAAGCAGGCTTATCGACAATATAACCGTCGATAAAGCCTGCTCTTCTGCATTCTAACCTTTTAGTTTGCTTTGGCTTCTAAATACTCATTAATCTTAGCCACAAGTTCATCCGCATCCATACCATGAACCTCTGCAGCCTGCTCCAGACTTTCCTGCTGGGAAGCCGGACATCCAATGCAGTGCATTCCCGATGCCATCAAAATGGGAGCGATAGTAGCATCTTCTCTCAAAATGTCGCCAATCAACATGTCTTTTGTTACCTGAGTCATCTCTTTTACCTCCTATTATTCTTCACCCAAATTTGAAGAGTGTCTAATTCTCACCTCTCTAATTCCCTGCAAAACAAGTTCTTTCGCTCTTAAAGCGTCTGCCTTTGAAAGCGGTTCTATTTCTGCAAGTGGGTATGAAATTCCTAATTTTTCATATTTTGCTTTTCCCATTGTATGATAGGGCAAAATATCAAGCGCCTTTACATTCTTCCTCTTACCAACAAATCGTCCCAACTGCTTCAGGAAGCTTTCATCATCGGTAAGTCCTGGAACCACTACATGGCGAATCCAGACCGGCACCCCCTGCTCTTCCAGATATATTGCAAAATCCAATATATTTTCATTCGGACACCCTGTCAGCTTTTTGTGCCATTCAGAATCTATGTGCTTAATGTCTAGCATAACCAAATCTGTCACATTCGTCAAGAGGTTAAATGCCTTTATTTTCTCCGGATTGTTTCGATCAAAAGTTACTCCTGACGTATCCAGGCATGTATGAATTGATTTTCCTTTGGCCTTAGTAAATAATTCTGTGACAAATTCAATTTGTAAAAGAGGCTCACCGCCAGTAACGGTGATGCCTCCATTTCTCAAATATGGTTTATAACGCTCATATTTTTCCAAAATCTCTTCTGCCGTCATTCGTTTACCAACACAAGTCGCCCATGTATCCGGATTGTGGCAATACTGGCAGCGAAGAGGGCAGCCTTGAAGAAAAACAACAAAACGGATTCCGGGACCATCTACTGTTCCCATAGATTCCATTGAATGAATATACCCTTCCATCCTAAATTTCCTTATGAAATGTACGATTAATAACATCATCCTGCTGTTCTTTTGTAAGCTTATTAAAATTCACTGCATATCCAGATACCCGAATCGTTAATTGAGGGTATTTTTCAGGATGCTTCTGTGCATCTAGTAAAGTCTCTCTTGTAAATACATTGACATTCAAATGATGTCCACCCTGCTCACAATAACCATCGAGCATTTGAACCAAATTATCAATCTGTGCTGTCTGTGCCATAATCATCTGCCTCCTTTATTTATTATCCAATCCTTGCTCTAAATTCGGAATGTTGCAGGCCATATCCGGACCGCAATCTGCAAACTGATCGAAATCAACCTCTCCTACAAAAATCCGGTCGTCTTTTCCAAGTGCTCCGGGTATAATTGAAAACGTATTAGAAATACCATCCTGTGCATAACGAAATGGCAGCTTAGCTACAGAAGCCAAAGACGCTACTGCTCCATTCGTGTCTCTTCGATGCATCGGGTTTGCTCCTGGTGCAAGCGGCTCACCAAGTTTTCTGCCATCTGGTGTATTTCCCGTCTTTTTCCCATACACAACATTAGAAGTAATTGTCAGAATGGACATGGTCGGTACGCTGTCACGATAGGTATGATGTTTGCGGATTTTATCCATAAATGATTTAACAAGATTGACTGCCAACTCATCTACCCGATCATCATCATTCCCATATTTAGGGAACTCACCCTCTACTTCATAATCAACAACCACACCACTTTCGTTTCTGATTGCTTTTACTTTTGCATACTTAATTGCACTCAAAGAATCTGCAACAACAGAAAGACCTGCAATGCCTGTTGCAAAATAACGTTTGACCTCTCGATCATGCAAGGACATCTGAAGTGCTTCATAACAATATTTATCATGCATATAATGGATTACATTTAAGGTATTTACATAGAGTCCTGCCAGCCAATCCATCATTGCATCATATTTTTCCATAATATCATCAAATTCAAGATAATCACCTTCTACCTGACGATATTTCGGTCCAACCTGCTCACCCGTCTTTTCATCTATACCACCATTAATTGCATAAAGCAAGCATTTTGCAAGATTTGCTCTTGCACCGAAAAACTGCATTTCCTTTCCTACCCGCATTGATGAAACACAGCACGCAATCGCATAATCATCGCCATGTGTAACTCTCATCAAATCGTCATTCTCATATTGAATAGAAGATGAGTCAATAGAAACCTTTGCACAATATCTCTTAAAGTTTTCAGGAAGCCGCGTTGACCAAAGTACCGTCAGATTTGGTTCAGGTGCAGGTCCTAAATTTTCAAGAGTATGCAAATAACGGAATGAGTTCTTCGTCACAAGCGGTCTGCCATCGACACCAACACCTCCAATAGATTCGGTTACCCATGTAGGATCTCCCGAGAATAGTGAATTGTATTCCGGTGTTCTTGCAAATTTCACCATACGCAGCTTCATAATAAAATGATCAATATACTCCTGTGCTTCGGCTTCTGTAATCACGCCATTCTCCAAATCCCGCTGAATATAAATGTCAAGAAATGTCGACGTTCTTCCCAGACTCATAGCAGCTCCATTTTGTTCTTTTACTGCAGCAAGATATCCAAAATATAACCACTGGATTGCTTCTTTCGCATTTTTTGCCGGTTTTCGAATATTAAATCCATAAATATCACCCAATTCCGCCAAAGCCTGAAGTGCACGAATCTGTTCCTGAAGTTCTTCCCTTAACTGAATTGTCTTGGATACCATACGTACTAATGCAGTATTCAACTGATGCTTTTTATCTTCAATCAGGTAATCAACACCATAGAGTGCAATTCGGCGATAATCACCAATAATTCTTCCCCTTCCATATGCGTCCGGAAGTCCGGTAATGATACCGGCATGCCTTGCCTTACGCATCTCCGGAGTATATACATCAAAAACACCTTGATTGTGTGTTTTTCTATATTTTGTAAAAGTTTCTACAACTTTCTCATCCACTTTATATCCATATGCTTCACACGCAGTCTGAGCCATACGAATTCCACCAAAAGGTTGTAAAGAACGCTTTAATGGTTTATCTGTCTGCAGACCAACAATCTGCTCCAAATTTTTATCTACATAGCCTGGACCATGCGAAGTGATTGTGGAAACAATTTTTGTGTCCATATCAAGCACACCACCAGCTTTTCTTTCCTGCTCAAATAAATCCAGCACCTCTTGCCATAACTTTTCTGTGCTTTCAGTCGGTTCCGCAAGAAAAGACTCATCACCTTCATAAGGGGTGTAGTTTCTCTGAATAAAGTCTCGTACATTTACTGCATTACTCCAACTGCCAAGTTGAAACCCTTCCCAGCCTTCTAATTGTTTGTAAGCCATTTTTTATCGTCCTTTCTCTTTTTGCCCCCATTATGATTCCCAAAGTAAAGCATTAAAATACTCTATCCTCCCATGCTTTATTATACCTAGACATTACACTGCTGTCAAGAAAAGTATGCCATTTACTCCTTTATTTTTTTACCAAAACCACAACATATAGCATTTTTTTTTGATTTTTTTTAAAAAAAACACAATTTCTAAAAATCCGAACAAATTTATCCAAAAGCAAACTCCATTTCCTTACAAATCTGCCAGTAAAAACTTCCCTAAATCATCTTGAAATTTCCCACAATCTGTATTAGAATAAGCTTGTATGATTAATCATTATTAAAGAAGGAGGAATAAAAGATGGCTTATACTATTTCTGACGAATGCATTAGCTGTGGTGCTTGCGCTGGTGAATGTCCAGCAGGTGCTATTGCTGAAGGAAGTGCTCACTATGAAATCGATGCGGATACATGCTTAGATTGCGGCGCTTGTGCAGCTACTTGTCCTACAGGTGCAATCGAAGGCTAAGTTCATATTCATTATGAATAGAAAAAACCTCAGTTCTTCCGATCGCTTTTATTCTCGGTTAAACTGAGGTTTTAATTTTGTCTCAAAGAAACTTATATTTGCTTTTTATAATCTTCTCAAAAGTTCTTTTCTTTCTTTTTCAAAGCCCGGTTTACCTAAAAGTGCAAACATATTTCTCTTATAGCTTTCTACACCCGGCTGATTAAATGGATTCACTCCCAAAATATATCCACTAACTCCACAGGCAAATTCAAAGAAATAGAACAATTCTCCCAGATAGAATTCTGACTGTTCCGGCACACGAATAATTAAATTCGGAACAGCTCCATCCGTATGAGCAAGCTGCGTTCCTTTCATTGCGCTCTTGTTAATAAAATCAAGTGTTTGTCCGGACAGATAATTCAGACCATCCAAATCAACGGCTTCCTCTTTTATTTTTAATTCATGGGATGGTAATTCTAACTCCATTACAGTTTCAAACATAATACGGGAACCATCCTGAATAAACTGTCCCATAGAGTGAAGGTCCGTTGTCAAATCAACAGAAGCCGGAAAAATTCCTTTTTGGTCTTTCCCTTCACTTTCACCATATAATTGCTTCCACCATTCACTCACATAATGGAAAAACGGTTCATAATTAGCTAACACTTCAACCTTTTTACCCTTACGCAGCAGTATATTTCTAATGCCGGCATATGCAAGCGCATCATTCTTAGAAAATTCTGTCTCTAAACAGAGTTTTCGCATACTGGCAGCACCTTTCATTAATTCATCAATGTTTGCACCGCTTACCGCTATTGGAAGTAATCCAACTGCAGTCAGCACAGAAAAACGCCCCCCAACATCATCTGGTACAACAAATGTCTCATATCCTTCTTCATCCGCAAGATGCTTCAAAGCTCCCCGTTCACGGTCGGTAGTTGCATAGATACGATTTGCTGCCTCTTCTTTACCGTACTTTTGTTCTAACATCTCTTTAAAAATACGAAATGCAATAGCCGGCTCCGTAGTTGTACCTGACTTACTAATTATATTTACAGAAAAATCTCTGTCACCAATTGTTTCGATTAATTGAGCTAAATATGTTGTACTAATACTATTACCTGCATAATAAATTTCAGGAGTCTTACGAATTTCCTTACAAACACAGTTATAAAATCCATGTCGCAAAAATTCAATGGCAGCCCGTGCCCCCAAATACGATCCACCAATTCCAATTACGATTAGAACCTCTGAATCAGATTGAATTTTTCCTGCTGCCCTTTTTATTCGGTCAAATTCTTCTTTGTCATAATCCACCGGCAAATCAATCCAGCCCAGAAAGTCATTTCCTTCACCATCTTTATTAATGAGCATATCTTTTGCCATAAGAATCGTACGTTCCATAGACTTCATTTCATCCGGGCAAATAAACTGTTCCGTTAATGAACTGTCAAATGTAACATGTTTACTCATTGATTCCACATCCTTTCCATCCTTTAGGGAAATACCCTGTATCAAGCAAATACTTATTAATGCATATATTTTAACAAATACCCTGTTTTTTTACAATCACTTCAATATAATTTCTACACAATATATTCTTCAAGTACATCTGCAATTACCCTCTCTTCCTCTTTCGAAAATTCGATTTTCAATTCTGGTTCTTTCTGCGTACTAATTTTCTCCATATTCCGGGATTTCTCATCAAAATAATCATTCTGATATTTCTTTATTTCCTCCGGATGAAACTCCTGATTTTCTAATCTGGGACGATATACATTTTCAAGATAATCTTTCATATGCGTACGAAGCAGTTCTTTTTTTGTATTCAGGTTAACCAGGCCATCCAGAAACAGAAGTGTTCCGCAAAGTGCAAAGCCCCCTATAACAGTAACAAAAAATATCCACTGCCCCATTTTTAAATAAAGGGTAGCAACGCCTCCTATAATGCTTCCAATTAGAGTGAGCACAAAAAACTGATTTCCAATGTTTTCCCACGTAAATAAATGTAAACCAAAACATTTATAACTTAAAATATACTTGTCCACAAAAACATCTACATTATTTACACCCAGATGAAGCTTATAGTTTGTCTCAAATTTCAATAAAATAACTTTCATCAACTTGTGTTTGGAGTGTGCCATATCCTTCGCCGCACAAATCAGCCTCCTATAACACCCTGCTACAAGTAGCTTAAAAATCAGTGTGAGTACAAAAAGTCCTGCTAAAACATACAAGGCGTATCTTTCCTCTAAAAAACGTTCCACTGTCATAAAAAATCCTCCCTTTCGTTATTTCCTTTTGTGTTTTCCTATGACTCAACTATATCAAATTTTTGACACTTTGACTAGATACCGAAAGGGAAAATCGTCCGACGGGAACTTACATTTTTCGCTATTTTTGAGAATTTTATACTGATTTAACAACAGAGTCTATAACATCTGCAACCTTACTGACAGCACTTTGCTGCTCACTTGAAGACATTGCTCTTTTATACTTCTCCCGGCTGCTATACACTTTACTAACAGCAGTCAAAAGCTTCTCACCTGTTAATTCATTCTCCTGAATAACATAACTGAAACCCTGCTTTTCAAAAGAGGCCGCATTTAGAATCTGATCACCACGGCTTGCCTCCTTAGAAAGCGGAATCAATATATTAGGCTTATGCAATGCAAGCAGTTCACAAATTGCATTTGCACCCGCTCTGGAAATAACCAAGTCTGCTGCATCCAGCAAATCGCATAATTCTTTCTGAATATACTCAAACTGAACATACCCTTCCCTCCCCTGAAGTGCAGGCTCTGTTTTATCTTTTCCACACAAATGAATAATCTGAAATTTTTCTAATAAGCGATCCAATACACTTCTCACCGCATCATTGACAATCACGGAGCCCAAACTTCCGCCAATCACAAGGAGTACTGGTTTGTTGGCTGTAAATCCGCAATAATCAAGCCCTTTCAGACGATTTCCCTGAAACAGTTCCTGACGAATTGGTGAGCCTGTCAAAGTGGCTTTTTCCTCCGGAAGATTCTGTAGAGTTTCCGGAAAATTCGTACAAATCTTCGTTGCAGAAGGCAAACAAATCCGGTTTGCCAGCCCCGGAGAGATGTCAGATTCATGAATTACCGAAGGTACCTTCTTTCTTTTGGCCGCCAAAACAACCGGAACCGTCACAA
>CATZVV010000034.1 GCA_958425285.1 uncultured Lachnoclostridium sp.
TTGCGGAATTTTGGGTAGACCAATATCCTCAGATATTTTATCCATCATCAAATTTGATAAGGGGATGGAAAATAATAGAGGCACCAGATCCATACCGCCCGGAAAGGGGAATTTCCATTCAGCAATAATGAACTATGTATTTTGTCTTTTCTGACTTCCGAAAGAATATCGGAAATGGAAGATAATTTTGAAGAAAAAGATCCGCATAAATATATTGAATTAACACAGTTGAACGCAAAGTTAAAATCATTTGTATGGATGATGGATCGGAAAGGAACAAAGGAGAATGTAAATACAGGAGGAAAATAAATGATAAAGGTAACTCATCAACGAAACAGATCAAAGGTACTCAGGAATCGGAAAAACAAAAGGTATATGAGACGGCATATGGATGTACTGAGTTACTTAAGGGAAAGGACCAGTGATAAAAATGAGCACAAGGGATACATACCTTAAGGATTATGGACTGACATACGAAGATGGGAGACGGATCGTTGCATACTGCCGGAAAGCCAGGGACTACGATCAGAGACTGATTCTTCAGGCAGCGCAAGAAGTCTACCCGGAGATTGCACCATATCTTTTCTTAAATCTTACAACTGGGCTTGGATATGACAGGATGGGAAATATACAGATGCAGAGGAAAGATTTTCAGGGGTACAGAAGGAAAACAATAGAGACGTATAACAGGTATATGATACTGAATGGGAAACAGATTGTTTGAGGTGAAATAGTGGAATATTTAAAGAAATGTCCGAAATGCGGGAGGTATATGACACAGCATATATGATAATAAAACAACTTATACGGGAGGTGGAGCAAGTGACAGAACGGTTGACACAGAAAACAGATGAAGGAATTTTGGTTAAGGAATCTCATGGTGAAAATGTTATAAAAACTCTATATCAGTGCTATGGGGCAGAGCCATTACCAGACTATTCTAATTGTGATGAAGGATATTTAGCTATGGAAAAACTGGAAGAATATGAAACCGCAGAAGAAGATGGAAGATTGGTGGTGCTGCCGTGTGTTGTTGGAGATATTCTTCACAAACTAACAAGAGATTTTATATCTGAATACAGAGTTGTTTTTATAGAAATATCCACATGCGGCAATTTATTTTTTCACACAAAACTTATAAAGGGTATAAATGATACAGGAGAAATTTTTTCAGAAGATATGATTGGGAAAACCATATTTCTTACAAAAGAAGCTGCCGAGAAAGCATTGAAGGAGATAAAACATGAAATTTAAAGTAGGACAAAAAGTCCGGGTAAAAGATAGTTTAGCAATTAATACAAGGTATGGTAAATATCAATTTACCGCTGCTATGGCGAAGTACAGAGGGAAAACGTATTTTATTTCTGATGTAGTGCGTGATCATTACCAGTTAAGTGGATGCATGAATATGGACGGTACTTTTTATTGGTGTTTTACAGACGAAATGCTTGAACCGGCCAACTTCACTAAAGATGATCTTGAAACCGGAATGGTGGTTGAATATCGAACAGGAGATCTAAAATTAGCGATAGAGGATCATATGTACGGTTTTGGATGTTGGAATGACTTCGATCATTATGATGATAATCTTTTATGTCAAAATCGTGATGTTCAATGTTGCGATATCATGCGTGTCTATCGTGTAAAAACAAGTACTTTAAGAGATTTAAGAGAAATATTCTTGTTAGAAAATCTTGATCTTATCTGGGAACGTCACGAAGAGTCAGAGCCGGAAGCACAGGAAATGACGCTTGCTGAAATTGAAAAGGAACTTGGAAGAAAAATTAAGATTGTAAGTGAGGAGTAAGGAATTATGGAATTAAGAGATACGGTTGCAATGATGAACAGTGATGACTACCGGGAAAGATTTGTTGCAGAATATCTGCAAACAATGATTCGGTACAAAAAACTTTCTAAAATGGTAGATGACTGGAAAAATGGGAGATTAAATTTCACGCCAACATGTCCAATTAGCACATATTACATGCAGACGCGTACAATGAATGATTATCTCTCTATTTTAGAAGCAAGGGCAGCAATGGAAGACATTGTGATTGATGCTTATGAAATATAACTCAAATGGAGGATACAATCATGAGGGAAATATTAAAGAAAAAGATTACTAAGAGTGAAGTTGTACAGATGCATAGAGATAAGTGGAACTGGATTGCTGATTATATTGAGAAAGAAAATCCCGACAATTTATCAGTGGGTTAGAGAGCAAATATATGATAGAACACGGGAAGGAAGAAAATTATAATCCTTGTTGCGAGTATAATAATCAATTTAATAAATATATTAGATCATATTGTTCAATGTGTCCTATTGACTGGGAGGCTGGAGGAAGTTGGAGATGTTTAGTACGTGGCTCTTTATACATGAGAATTAGTAGTCAGAAATATTGGGAAGATCAGGTGAAAATGGCACGCCAGATTGCAAATCTTCCAGAAAGAGAAGATGATCCAAATATTTCAGAGGTTCATATTATAAAAAGGAGTAGAAAAGATGGATAAAAGACGTGTTTTAATTGTGGTTGATATGCAAAATGATTTCGTGACCGGAGTGCTAGGAACAAAAGAAGCACAGGGGATCGTAGAGAACGTAAAGACAAAAATCAAATCCTACAAAGAAAAAGGACAGGATGTAGTATTTACAAGAGATACGCATTCAGAGAATTATTTATAAACACAGGAAGGCAGGATGCTTCCAGTTACTCATTGTGTGAAAGGAAAGCATGGAGGGGATTTAATTCCTGAAATTATTACAGAGTTTCATAGGTGTGGGGTTTGTGACAAACAGACTTTTGGCAGTCTCACATTAGGGACATTTGTTAAAGATAGAAAGTACGATATTGTTGAACTGATCGGAGTATGTACAGATATTTGTGTCGTATCAAATGCTCTTCTGATCAAAGCATTTAACCCGGAAGTACCAATTTATGTTGACGCATCCTGTTGCGCCGGGGTTACACCAGAGAAACATAAAGCAGCTTTAGAAACAATGAAGTCTTGCCAGATTATTGTGACAAACGAGGAGGAGAAAGCCAATGATTGTGTTGGATAATAAATTTGTGATTGATCAGAACCATTTTCCAGATGGGACACTGCGGTTATCTGTTCCAAATTGCTATCCAATGCAAATCAGTTGGTATTATGACAACGATGAAGAATTGATTACTTTAATCTATCTTGTAAAACATTTAAGGAATTCACCAGTTGGATACCCAAGTCAAATTTCTCTGTTTATGCCATATGTACCAAATGCAAGAATGGACAGAACAGAGGATAGCAAAAATGTTTTCACATTAAAGTATTTTTCAGAGATCATTAATGCCCTCAATTTCGAATGCGTAGTAATTGCGGATCCGCATTCAACGGTAACTACATCTTTATTTGATCGAGTAATAGTTGTTCCTCAACTTAGTCTACTTAGCAACGCAATAGTTGAAATATCTGAAGAAAGTTCAGAGGAAAGCTTTACAATTTTTTATCCAGATGCCGGTAGTGTGAAAAGATATTCTGGGGCTATCAAGGAACCATATGTTTTCGGAAATAAAGTAAGAGACTGGGACACCGGTGAAATAAAAGGTCTGGATGTGATTGGTGATATGGAAAGAATCAAAGATCATAATATCCTGATTGTAGATGATATCTGCTCTAAAGGTGGAACATTTTATTATTCTGCGAAGAAATTGAAAGAGTTAGGGGCAAAAGATATTTACTTGTATGTTACTCATTGCGAAAATACGGTGTTGCAGGGCGAATTGATTGGAAGTGGATTGGTAACACGAATTTTTACTACAGATTCTATTTATACAGCGGAACATGAGCTGATTAAAATAGTAAGACGTTTCCGTATTCTTAATGACAAAGAGGTGAAAATAAATGCTTAAACCACATATTTTATTATTATCTGATACTTATAAACAGGTACATGATAGGATGTACCCGGATGGACTGACACAGCTTGTTTCTTATTGGACTCCGAGAAAATCTATGTTTAATTATATTGATCGGATGGTATTTTTCGGGTTGCAGGAGTTTATTTCTAAATATCTTGTAGAGGCATTCAATGAGTTTTTTAGTACTGATTGGTCCATTATTAAAAGAGAGTATGAAACTTATATGGATACTCAGATCGGACGTAAAAACTATGATATACAGAAAATTCATGATTTACATGAACTTGGATGGGTTCCGTTGCTTATCAAGTCGTTACCAGAAGGAACATTGGTCGATATGGGGGTTCCATGTATCGAGATTACAAATACTCATCCGGATTTTGCATGGCTTGTCCAGTGGATTGAATGTATTTTACAGGTAGAACTTTGGAAGATGTGCTGCCATGCGACAATTGGGCATGAATACTTTAAGGTCGCAAAATATTATTATGACAAAACGACAGATGGCGCAGACCCAGCGATGGCAATGGCAGATTTTGGTATGAGAGGAATGTCTTGTCTTGATGAAGCAGTAAGAGCTTCGGCTTCCTGGCTGTTATCATTCAATAAAACAAGTACGATTCCAGCATTAAAATACTTAGATTACTATTACGGAAGGAATAAGTGCGAAGAAAAAATTGGAATCGGAGCGGTTTCTACGGAGCATAGCGTTATGGGTGCAAACTATGCGGTTGACGGAGACGAAATCACTTTTATTAAAAAGTTGCTTACAGAACTATATCCGGACACTTCTTTCTCGATGGTTTCCGATACATATAATTACTGGAATTTGGTGGACAACCTGTTACCGCAGTGCCGAGAAGAGATTATGAATCATAACGGGAAACTTTTGATCCGGCCGGATAGCGGGGATATCGTAGAGATATCTGTAAAGACAGTCCAGAAGTTATGGGATATGTTCGGCAGAAGCATCAACGAAAAAGGATATAAAGAATTGGACCCGCATATCGGAATTATCTATGGCGACGGATGCACATTAGATCGAGTAAAAGAAATATGGAGGCAGTTGGAAGAATTAGAATTTGCTGCTAACTGTATTACGTTTGGAGTAGGAGCATTTTGTTTTACAGCATTGAATGAAGATGGGAAAATGGTGATTTTGACAAGAGATACTTTTGGAATTGCGATGAAAGCTACTTATGGAGTCATTAATGGCAAAGAGTATTTCATCTATAAAGATCCAAAAACAGATACAGATCATCTGAAAAAATCACACAAAGGATGTTGCCGGGTTTATAGAGAAGATGGTCAGTTGAAATGTGAAGACGAATTGTATGGATTGTCGGACGATACTTTATTACAGACGGTATTCTACGACGGGCAGATTATGAAATGGGAGACTATTGAAGACATCCGTAAAAGATTGAAAGGAGAATGCAAATGATTCGTGTAATCGATGGAGATCTTTTTACGACAGATGCAAGATTTATTGTTCACCAGGTAAACTGCAAAGGAGTTATGGGATCGGGCGTGGCCAAGCAGGTCAGAAATAAATATCCGCATGTATTCGTTGAATATAAAAAGGCATGTTCAGAAGAGATGCTTGGAAAGATTCAGGTGGTTCCATGCAATCCTAAGATATTGCATTTATGTAAAGATAATCATTGTGGAAGTGTAAATATATCATATCCGCAGCAATTCATTGTTAATGCATTTGCGCAAGGTTCTTATGGGTTTGACGGGAAACAATATACAGATTTGAATGCTTTAGAGAAGTGTTTTAAATCAATTCAAGCTCTTACACATGAAAAGAACAATAATAATGGAGCTACGATTGCAATGCCGTGGAAGATAGGAAGTTGTAGAGGTGGAGCAGATTGGAATACGGTATATAAAATGATTGATGATATATTCAGTAAAAATCAAGTAGAATTATGGAGGTTGGACAATGTATAAATTTAATGCAAAGCAGACAACAAATAATATTATTAACTGGATTCAGGATTGGTTTTCTGAAAATGGGCCGGATTGCAAGGCGGTTATCGGGATTTCCGGCGGTAAAGATTCGAGTATCGTTGCTGCTCTGTGTGTAGAAGCACTTGGGAAAGATAGGGTGTACGGAGTCTTAATGCCGAATGGAGTGCAAAACGATATTGATGTTGCATCCAGATTATGCAAGTTTTTAGGGATTGACTATGGTATTTTCGACATTAGCGGGGCGGTAGATTCGATCCGGAGGAAAGTAAAGACGGCGCTTGATGATCATTGGAGTGTTCAGTCGTCTATCAATCTTCCGGCGAGAATTCGCATGGCAACATTATATGCGGTGTCCCAGACAGTCGGAGGACGTGTGGCAAACACATGCAACTTATCTGAAGAATGGGTTGGTTATAGTACCAGATGGGGTGATTCCGTTGGAGATTTCAGTCCTTTAATGGATCTTACGGTAACGGAAGTCAAAAAAATTGGATATGTGCTGGGACTTCCGGAAGAGTTTATTGAAAAAGTGCCGGCTGATGGGTTGTGCGGTAAAACAGACGAAGAAAACCTTGGATTTACATATGCAGTGTTGGATCAGTATATTCGGACTGGTATCTGTAAAGATCTGGATGTGCGTAAGAAAATTGATGATTTACATGAGAAAACAGGATTCAAAAGGATGCCGATTCCTTGTTTTGAGGATGCGGTATAGGAAATCACGGGATCAGAAGAGGAGTGGTGCATCAATGAAATACAAAGTAGGAGATCGAGTCAAAATTAAATCCTGGGAGCAAATGGCGGAAGAATACGGTGTGAGAAAAACTAAAGAAGGAACCGAATATATCGCCAATCCTGGTTATCATTTTCTAGAGGAAATGAAATATTATTGTGGGAAGATAATGGAAATCAGAAAGAAATGTGATATGGGTTACAGCATGCAAGATACGGGGTATGTATGGACAGATGAAATGATTGTGCATAAAATGCTTCCAAATGATGCCACCTATAATGATTTAGAGTCGGATATGTTAATTACTTATAAATCGGGAGCTAGGTTTTTTGTTACCATACTTAATGGTAAGAAATGTCTGATAGGAGAAAACTGCATAGTTTCTTATGTTCCGGCAACGGCAACTAAATTGAACGATGATCAGGTTAAAAAGGTTGAACGAGTTACACAAATAGGAACCATGAGGTCAATTTTGAATCCTAAAAATTCTTATGTCACTTGGAAAGCCCCAAAAGAAATGACGGTTGAGGAAGCAGAAGAGAAATTAAAAGAAATACTAAAAGTTCCTGTTCATATCAAAATCAATTCCTAATAAAGATGGAATTTATTATTTTTTTTGACTCGTTATTGTTCTAAATGTTATAGCAAATATGAAATAAGGTGAGAGTATGGGCTATTTGTTTGACTGTTTTGGACTGATCGTTTTACTTGGGATAGCAATATGTTTTCTACTTTTTTGTTTTGGAGTTGTTTTATATCTTGGGAAACTGATTTCATTACTGCTGGGTTTCCCGAATTCATTGGCAAAAAGTGGGATGATTTGATGGAATTAAAGAAGAGGAGGAGATAGAAATGTACTGCGGATATGTAGTAACATTAAATAATTTAAGAAAACATTCAAATGCTAATAGGTTACAGTGTGCGGAAATATTTGGATGTAATGTGATTGTAGATTTATCGTATCACGAAGGGCAGACAGTTGTTTATTTTCCTGTAGATGGACAGCTTTCAGAAGAGTTTGCAGAAAAGAATAACTTAGTCCGCAAAAAGGATGAAAATGGAAATAATGTAGGAGGGTATTTAGACCCCAATAAAAGAAATATTACAGCATTGAAATTAAGAGGAGAGAAGTCTGATGGTTTGGTTTTACCGATTGAATCATTAAGTGAGTGGACAGATATTACAAAATTGAAAAACGGAGATCAGATCTCTATTCTGAATGGATATGTAATTTGTCAAAAATATATTCCACAAATGAAAGGCAAAAGTGAGAACTATGGCAAATCAAAAAAGACTCAATCGAAGACTAATTATGAATTCTTTGCAGAGCATAAAGACACGGAGCAGTTAGCTTATAATAAGGAAGCCTTTAAGTTAGGAGATATTATTTATATCACTCGAAAGCTACATGGAACATCAGGGAGAACAATGAATACAACGAAAGTCTATAAAAAAATAAATAGACTAAGAAGTTTTTTCCAGTTGCCGCCAAAGATTCAAAAAGAGAAAGCAGTGATTACAGGTACAAGACGAGTAGTATTAGAAAATATCGATGATACTACTGGTTACTATTCTGATAATCGCTTTCGTAAAAAATGGCATGAGCTATTGAAAGATAAGCTGCCAGAAGGAATGGAAGTATTTTATGAAATCGTTGGTTATGTAAATGAGACTACTCCAATTATGGGAACAGCATCGAACAAAAAAGTAAAAGATAAAGAATTCTCTAAAAAATTTGGTCCAACAACACTTTTTTCTTATGGATGTAATCCCGGAGAATGTGAAATGTATGTGTACCGAATGACTATGACCACCCCGGAGGGAACTGTAATCGAATTACCTTGGGAACAGGTGGAAAACTGGTGTGAACGCTTGGGTTTGAAGCATGTTCCTGATTTAGAAAAATTTATGTATACAACATGGGAAGACTTGCAGCAGAGAGTGCATAAATATATTGACAACATGCCAGTAGATGAAATCGGAAAAACACATATTGCAGAAGGAGTTGTGGTTAGAATAGATAATCGTCCTTCATTTACTGCTTTTAAAGAAAAAACCTTTGAATTTAAGGTGATTGAAGGAATTATTAAAGATGAAGCAGAAGTACCAGATATAGAAGAAGCAGAGGAGTTGATTGTAAATGGGAAAGAAAAATCTTTTTGACGACATCTTTGGATATTTTTTAGGGGAGTATAACGATTCATATCAGAATAAAGATAACACATCTTTCGATATTGCATTACGAAAACATCAGTACGAAGAAAGATTAGATGAGATGTGGCAAATTATCCCTTATAACTCGAAGCAGATTGTCGAATACAATAAGCAGGTAGATATGATTAAAGGCACTGGTTATAAAATACTTCGGAACAGTTATGGTAAACATAAAATCGTAAGACGTAATTAGGAGAAAATATATGGAATGTTATGAACTTTCACTGACTCCAAACTATGTAAAAGATTGGGAGTTTTTAGATGCAGTTAGAGAGCTGATACAAAATGGAATAGATCAGGAGACCAAGTATTCGGAAAAGAGCTTTTCTTTGGAATACGATTCAAAATCACGTACTCTGAGATTCATTAATGCAAACACAAAACTAAATATTAATACGTTGCTTTTAGGTCGAACCAGTAAAAGTGACGATAATGAAACGATTGGACAATTTGGCGAAGGTTATAAGATTGCAGCTTTAGTATTGACCCGGCTGGGAAAGGCGTTTGTGATCCGAAACCAGTATAAGAATGAGGTTTGGGCAGCCAGATTTAAAAATAGTGCAAAATGGCGAGAAAAGATATTGGCATTTTATATTGAGAAAGAGCCATGTCAACACGATGATTTAGTAATCGAGGTTGGTAACGTATCTTATAAAGAATATGAAGACATTTCCGATATGTGGCTTAACTTTGGAGAATGGGAGTATGACAAGATAGATACTTCATATGGAGAAATTCTGACGGAAGACGAATTGAAAGGGGATATCTATATCGAAGGTCTAAAAGTTTGCTGCAACGAAGAATTTCATTATGGATATAACTTCAAGTCAAAATATATCCAATTAGAACGGGATCGAAAAACATGCAGATCTTGGGATGCTAAATTGTATACTTCAAAAATGTTGTTAGAGGCTATGCTTCACGGTGAAATCAAATTTGAAAAAATATCAGAAATGATTAAAACTGATGTAGGTGATATTGCAGATATGGAGTATGTAGATCAAGGAAATATTCAGAATGAATTAATCAGAATGTTTGATTCAGAAAATCGAATTCGTAATTCCATCCCTGTTTCTTCTCAGTCGGAAATTCAGTTAGTGAAGAGATTAGGTGGGAACCCTGTTGTTGTTCCGTATCGAACCTCAAGAATGTTGAAAGAGGAAACAGATCGCCGCATTAAAGAATTAGTGAAAAGTCCGGTTTTTGTACAAGAATCTCCAGCGGAAAAGCTAGAAATTTGGCTTATGAGATATAAAACAAGTTTGTGTATTGATGCAATTGAAGAACTAGAATCAATTATTAAAAGCTTGAAATAGATGGATGCCGCAATCCCATTGGCTTTAGATAATGGGTAGTTCACATAGGGGTAGAAATAAACGAGTTTCTTCCTATTTATAATAGGGACAAAATAAGGAGACAGGAAATGCTGAATCTACAACAACAGAATATTGTACAGGAAAATCATCAGTTAATTTATCATGTATTACATAAGACGATATACCGTTCATCAAAATTGGATGATTACTATGGATATGCTGCTGTAGGATTGTGTAAAGCAGCCGAAAGTTATGATTCTGGAAAAGGAACATTTACTACATACGCATTTCATTTGATGCAAAACGAAATTCGCATGGAAGCTCGGCGGGAGAAGAGAAGAACCAATGATAATAATTTATGGTCTTTAGAACAAATGGAATGTGAAGATCCTGTAGATGAACGTGATTGTCTATCTGAAATTGAGGAAATGTATGATTTTGGGTGGATTTTCGATGACGATGAAAAAAAACGAAAAAAAATGATATTCACATACATAATCAGGAAAATCGAGCATATAGTAAGTCAAAGGGAAAGAGAGATGCTGAAAATGCTGATTGACGGAAAGACACAAACAGAAATTGGACAAGCATTTCAGATCACTCAATCGCAAGTTTCTCGGAATGTCAAGAAGCTGAAAACAAAAGTTATGAATGCACTAAGAGAGGAGTGATTTACATATGAAATTTAAAAATGCATGGAATGCTGAATATGCAACTGAAAAGGTGAATGTAGCTCCGATGGGAGAAACGCCAGTATGGAGAACAAGAACATTTCAGGTAAGACCTGGTTTAAAGAACAGGAAATTTGCGAAGTGGGATAAACTTCTTCGTAAGACAAAGAAATCAAAACCTGCAGTAGTCAATGGCAAGGTACTGTGGGGTTCCAGTAAATAAAGCTTTCAAGTGTGGCAGCTTGAAAGTTTGATAAAAAAGCAAAACATCAAAATTCCAAAATTAATTTTTACAACTGAATATTAGGAGGAAATTCACATGGAAATATCAATGAACCCTTACGGAACTGGTGCATGTACGATTAGTTCGGATAAGTATCATAAGGCGTATTGTTGTTCTGCAGAGCATGATTGGGGTGTTGCGATAGAACGATTATTAAGTAGACCATCTTTTCGAGTTATTACGTCACCGTACCAATTACGAGTTTCTGACATTACCGAGATCAAAGTTTTTGATGGTAATAGAGCGATGATGGTAACTATCAAAACCACGGATGGAGAAGAGAAACAGGTCAAAGCAGTATGTTCTTCCGAAGATACATTTGATTTACGAAAAGGAGTTTTTATTGCTCTGGCAAAATATATAGCTCCGGATGACAGTATGACTCCTGAAGGATATGAGTTCTTGGCGAAATGTACGACATACTACAAAGACTGGTCAAAATTGGTTGATAAGGCAATCCGGCAGTATAAAAAGTCCTGCAAAGAAGCTGAGAAAAAGGCAAAGATCCAGCAGGAAGAAAAGGAAAAAGAGGTAGAGCGACGGGCAAAAAACTTCGCCAAAGTACAAGCTAAAAAGCAAGCAAAGAAAGATGAATTTGTACAGGCTGTTGCTAATGCAATT
>CATZVV010000035.1 GCA_958425285.1 uncultured Lachnoclostridium sp.
TAAAAGCCGGATTACTTCTCTCGGCTGATATTGTTCTGGCAAATCATTTCTTGGTCCATGATATAGTAAGTCTCCTAATAAAACCAACTTATCTGCCTTTTCCGCATCATATGCCTGAAACATTTTTTCACAATAATAACCTGAACCATGAATATCCGATGCAATCATTAGTTTCATATTGATTATCCTTTCTGTTTATGGTACTTTAATCATAATAAATCTTTTGAGGAGGCGTCCATGAATCAAATTTCTTTTGTACATACTATCTCTGTTGAAGATTACGACAACCTTCGGAGCTCCGTAGATTTTGTTCTGACGACAAACCGACGGGCAAAAATTGCTCTGGAAAACTCCCTTTACAAAATAATCGCCGTATCCGAAGAGGGTCCCGTAGGGATGGCTCGTGTTGTCGGAGACGGCGGCTATGTTTATTTTATCTGTGATGTAATTGTCAGACCCTCCTACCAGTCTCAGGGGATCGGTCGTGCTTTGATTACCAATGTTTTAAATTGGATTGAATCTCAGGTTGAGCCAGGCGAAACTGTTATGGTAAACCTTATGTCGGCTTATGAAAAGGAAGCTTTTTATGAAAAACTTGGCTTTCAGCGCCGCCCATTTGGTAACCATGGAAGTGGAATGAGCCGCTGGATTCAACATTAACCAATTATCCCCATATGCTCAAGTAAAATCTTAATTCCCAACACCACAAGGATAATTCCACCAGCTAATTCTGCTTTTGCTTTGTACCTACAACCAAACATACTGCCAATCTGAATCCCGGCTGCTGAAAAAACAAAAGTTGTAACACCAATGATTGAAACAGCACCGATTATATGAATATCCGGCAATAAGGCAAACGTAATCCCTACTGCCAGTGCATCAATGCTCGTCGCAACTGCCATTGTAAACATGTTTTTAACACCAAAAGAAGCATTTCCCTGCTCTTCCTCCGAAATGGATTCTTTTATCATATTTCCACCAATTAAAACAAGTAATCCAAATGCTACCCAATGGTCAAATGCTGTAATATATTTCTGAAAAGATTGTCCCAAGAAGTAACCCATTAAGGGCATGAGTGCCTGGAATCCACCAAACCAGATTCCGGCTATGCCCATTTCTCTTATTGTTACCCTTTTCGCCGCCAGCCCCTTGCAGATGGACACTGCAAAAGCATCCATGGACAACCCGACTGCCAGTAACAGTAATTCAATAATTCCCATATTCTATCGTCCACCTATCAGTATGCTTTTCCCCAATAAACCATCTTTTTCGCAGGTTTTCCACAGCATACGCATGTGTCTGACAGATGTTCCTGTTCAAACGGCATACAACGTGAGGTTGCGGTTGTATCTTCTTTAATCTTATTTTCACATTTCTCATCCCCACACCACATTGCCTTGATAAATCCCGGTTTATTTGCAACTGCATCCTTAAACTCATCATACGTAAGTGCCGTTGTTGTATGAGCATCACAATGTACCCTTGCACGCTCCAGCATTTCTTTTTGCATCAAGTCCAATACTTCTGCCAGCTTTTCTTCTGCCTCATCTAATGATACCGTAATTTTTTCACTCGTATCACGACGAACAATTACTGCCTGATTCGCTTCAATATCCTTTGGCCCAATTTCAATTCTTGCCGGAATTCCACGCATCTCCTGTTCGCTAAACTTCCAACCCGGTCCTTTGTCTGAATCATCTACTTTAACCCGGATACCTTTTGCTTCCACACGGGCGCGAAGTTCCTCTGCCTTCTCTAATACACCTTCTTTGTGCTGAGCAATTGGAATAATCATAGTTTGTGTTGGAGCAATACGCGGTGGGAGTACAAGACCACTATTATCACCGTGAACCATAATAACTGCACCAATCAGACGAGTTGTCATTCCCCATGAAGTCTGGTGAACATACTGCAATTTATTTTCCTTGTCCGAATACTGAATCCCAAAGGCTTTAGCAAATCCATCTCCAAAATTGTGACTCGTACCGGATTGTAAAGCTTTCCCATCGTGCATCAGAGCTTCAATTGTGTAAGTTGCCTCCGCACCGGCAAATTTCTCCTTATCTGTCTTTTGACCTTTAATCATAGGAATTGCCAATACCTGTTCACAAAAATCTGCGTAAAGATTCAACATCTGAATGGTACGTTCCTCTGCTTCTTCAGCCGTAGCATGTGCGGTATGACCTTCCTGCCAGAGGAACTCTGTTGTACGGAGAAATGGGCGTGTCGTCTTTTCCCAGCGACATACAGAACACCATTGATTGTACAATTTCGGTAAATCCCGGTATGATTGAATAATATTTGCATACATATCACAAAACAATGTTTCAGATGTTGGTCTTACACAAAGCCGTTCCTGTAATGGCTCCAATCCTCCATGTGTCACCCATGCAACTTCCGGAGCAAAGCCCTCTACATGATCTTTTTCTTTTTGCAACAGGCTTTCCGGTATAAACATCGGCATGTAAACATTTTCTACACCGGTTTCTTTAAATCTTTTGTCAAGCTCTGCCTGAATATTCTCCCAAATGGCATAGCCTGCCGGACGCAGAATCATACAACCTTTCACACTTGAATATTCAATTAATTCAGCCTTTTTCACAATGTCTGTGTACCATTTCGCAAAATCATCTTCCATGGAAGTAATTGCTTCCACTAATTTCTTTTCCTTTGCCATTTTCTCCTCCATTCATCTGTTCCATCTAAAATAACATAAATTCAAAACCGCCGGAGAAACAGCCCCGGCTTGTTGCCTAGGGACCGAAACTTCGGCGGTACCACCCTAATTAATCATCAAATGATAATTCTCTTCATTTACCGTTAACGCCGGACTACGTTGTGGTTTCCCACAAAACTCCGAGGCAGGTTCCAATCATCCGTACTAAAGACCTCACACCAACAGTCTTCTCTCTGGAAAGCCGGAAGTATCGTACTAACCCTCATCTACGTCTATTCCCGATTTTAGCACAGCCTTCATCCATTGTAAATAGAAAATTTTCTGACAAAACACCTTTTCTTACATTAAACAATTCAATACCTAGTATATATAATATATCAACTAACATTAACTATTGCAATTTTTCATAACCGTTCCAATGATAACATAGCCAATTGGTCCCAACACAATACCAGCTACACCAAAAAGCTTGACCCCGACAAAAATAGCCATCAGCATAAAGACAGGGAGAATGCCCAAACTATCCCCGAGCAATTTCGGTTCCAACACTTCACGAATCAACATCGTAATTAAATAAACAGAAAAAAGAATTGCTGCATTTATGAAATTTCCACCCAATAATGAAAAAATTGACCAAGGTACCAGGATACTTCCACTTCCGACAACCGGAAAGGCATCTATAATGGCAATCGTAATTCCAAATAACAAATAGTACTTGTTCCCAACAAAATAAATGCCTAATGTGCATACAACCGATATAATAAATATAATAATTACCTGAGCTTTCATATAGACAAAGCCTGTATTTTTTAATTTCCGTAGAATCAGCGCAGCCCAGTCATGCAAAGGGAAATTACTGTATTTTTCACGGATTGTTTTCCGATCTCCGAATAGCATAATGGTAGCGATAAAAAAAATAAAAATGGATACACCCGCCTTAACAACTCCAACAATCATTTTCCCCGCATACCCGGTTAACGCAGGCATTATCTGATTTCCGACAAACTCGCCAGTTCTCTCCATTCCGTCCTGGAAGAAAGCCATTGCTTCACCCTCCTTTAGACCAAAAGCACCATCACATCGGCAACAAATTTCCTGAATCGTCTGAAAACATATATTTCTATAACGTGGCATGGACGTTATTAAATCGGTTATCTGATCCAGTAATGCCACCGCCAGTATGGAAAAGAACGTACCTAAAGCAGCCAGAATAACGAGTAATACGATTGGCGCTGCCAGTTTTTCCGGCAAATGTAAAACCCTTTTACACCACCGTGCAGTCGGTGCAATTGCCTTGGCAAATAAAAGGGCAAAAACAAACGGAATAACAAGCGGAAGTAAGTAGCGAAAGCTTACATACACAACACCTGTTATTCCGGTTAACTTTAATATATATTTTAATTTTTCATTCACTAAAACCACCTCTGCATCTAATGGTTTTAGTATGGATTTTTTATACCAAACTATGCATTTTCAAGGTGAATTTTTTTCTTATGACTTGAATCTGTAACCAACACCCCAGATTGTTTCTATATACTGTGGTTTTGCTGTATCTCTTTCAATCTTCTCGCGGATTTTCTTAATATGAACCGTGACGGTTGCAATATCACCTACCGATGAAAATCCCCAGATTTCCTGAAACAGTTCTTCTTTCGTAAATACATGATTCGGATTTTTCAGAAGAAAATATAACAAGTCAAACTCCTTTGTTGTAAATGACTTTTCTTCATCATTTACATATACCCGTCGTGCTGTTTTGTCAATCCGAATTCCTCGAATTTCTATCACTTCATTTTCTAAATTCTGATTTTTCATCAATCGCTGGTAACGTGTCAAATGCGCTTTTACACGAGCTACCAATTCACTTGGGCTAAACGGTTTAGTCATATAATCATCAGCACCAATTCCAAGCCCCCGGATTTTATCTATATCCTCTTTTTTAGCCGAAACCATAATAATCGGAATTTCAAACTTGTCACGAATCTGACGGCAAATTTCAAATCCATCAATACCAGGAAGCATTAGATCTAATATAACCAAATCAAACTCACCTGTTAAAGCCGTTTCCAGGCCCTTTTCTCCGTCCTGTTCAATCGTAACAACAAAGTCACTTAGTTCAAGGTAATCCTTTTCTAATTCTGCAATCGTCATTTCATCTTCTACAATTAATATTTTACTCATTTTTTCCTCCATTCCGGCTAAACAAATCATAACTTATCAGCCACTCATACCGTTATAGCTACTTCTATTAAATTCTTTTAATTTAAGCATAATTTTAGTTCCCTTTCCCTTTATACTTTCTGCCCAGATTTCACCTTTATGATCTTCAACAATCTTCTTTGCAATTGCAAGTCCCAAACCACTTCCACCAGTTTTGGAATTTCTCGAACTGTCAGTTCGGTAAAACCGTTCAAAAATGTATGGTAACTCCTCTTTGCTAATACCTATCCCATTATCCTCAACTGCAACTAAAATACCATCTCCTTTCATAATTTTAACCAAAATAATTCCGTTATTATGATGAATATACTTTCCTGCATTTCCAATAATGTTATTCATCACTCGTTTTAGCTTTTCAACATCAATCTGTATATATGTTTCTTCCGGAACTTGTGTATAAAACAATAAATTAATATTTTTCATCTCCAAGTCCAACGATAACTCACTAATACAATCACTAAAATACTGGTTTACTTGAACAACAGAAAAATTATACGGAATAACCTTACGGTTAATATTGGTAAAAAAGGATAATTCGTCTACAAGCAGACTCATATCTACTGCCTTTGTATATATTGTCCGCATATATTTTTCTCTTTGTTCAGGTGCAGATGCCACACCATCTAAAATCCCTTCTGCATATCCTTTTATCGCTGTCAACGGAGTTTTTAAGTCATGTGAAATATTTCCTATAACCTCTCTGGTCTGCTCACTATTTTGCTCCTGCTCTTCTACCAGTTGCTTCAAACGTAACTGCATTTTACGAAAATCTGAGTATAATTCCGCAAACCCATTGCTGCTTTCTTCTGCAATCGGATAATCCAAATCACCCATGCTAATGCAATTAACAGCAATCTTTAAATTTTGAATGGGACGAATTATATGATAATACGTAAAGCGCACAATTGCAACAGAAATTATCATAATTATTAGGAGAGAAACAATACTAATCCCAAGAAACATATTTCTTATATGCGGAAGTGAGACATTTAAATCTGTAATAATGTAAAGGTTTCCTGTCTCACCTTCTGCATTAAAGCAAATTCGTTTCATTAAAAATGCTTGTCCATCTCTCTGAATATATTCCGCCTTTCCTTGTTCAAAAGTATCATCCCTTACGCTTACCTGATTTTCTACATCAAACGGAACATCCCTTTTTCCCAGATAAAATATTTTTTCCTTTGTTTTAACTAAAATAAAAGAGTACTTTTCCTTTAACCGACTGTTCATTCCCTGTAAAAAATCAACATCACTTAGCTTTCCAGAATCCTTTTCGGCAATTTCTACAAGTTCATTAAATTCATTTTTTGTGAGAGAGTTTAATAATAACACTTTATCATATAAAACGAAAGAAGTTTCACTTTGTTTTTCATCCAAATTGTAATACGTTTTTACAACCTGCCGCTCTTTACCAATAAACAGCAGCGTTACAGCGGAAATCATCAGAATCGGACAAATCGCCAGAAAAAAAATCGTAATCATATAGTGACTCCGCTGTTTGGAACGCAGCCACCTCATCAAAAAACCACCTCATTCACTTATTTATTTTTTATTATTATAGCATAAAATATTTAGAAATAAAAGGGGTATTTTCACTAAATTACAAAGTTGTGTCGATTTGTGTTGACGAAGCACGTATTGAGTGGTATCCTTATGTTGTTGAAATTAAATATCGCTGTTTCTCTTATTCCGAGTGGTGGAGAGTGAAGGCTCTGTGAAACCACGGCAACCCCGGCAACGGTAGGTGCTAATCTGAGCGAAAAAATTGTCATAATGACAGTTCGAACAATAAGAGGATTTGAATATATCAAGTCCGCTTATAGCGGTTTTTTTATTTTACAGAAAAGGAGAAGTTACATGGAAAAATTACTATTTACTTCGGAATCTGTTACAGAAGGTCATCCTGATAAAATCTGTGATCAGATTTCTGATGCTGTTTTAGATGCCCTATTAACAGAAGATCCGATGAGCCGTGTTGCATGTGAAACTGCTATCACCACTGGGCTTGTTCTGGTAATGGGTGAAGTTACTACAAATGCTGATATAGATATTCAAAAAATTGTCCGTGATACAATAAATGAAATCGGGTATAACAACTCCTCTTATGGATTTGATGCAAATACATGCGGAGTTATGGTTGCTCTGGATAGTCAGTCTGCTGATATTGCACTTGGAGTTGATAAAGCACTCGAAGCAAAATTAAGTGACACAGATATCGACGCAATCGGTGCAGGTGATCAGGGTATGATGTTTGGTTATGCAACGAATGAAACGGACTCTTATATGCCCTACCCAATTCATTTGGCACATATGCTGACCAGACAGCTGACAAAGGTACGCAAGGATGGCACACTTCCTTATCTCCGGCCGGACGGCAAGTCACAAGTAACGGTTGAGTACGATGAAATAGGAAAGCCTGTTCATATCAATGCCGTTGTTATATCAAGCCAGCATGATGAAGAGGTTAGTTGGGAGAAAATTCAGTCAGATATACGAAAACACGTAATTGATCCTGTTTTGCCAGCCGACTTAATTGATGAAACAACAAAAATTTATATAAATCCAACCGGGCGCTTTGTAATTGGGGGACCAAATGGAGATAGCGGACTTACCGGAAGAAAAATCATTGTTGATACGTATGGTGGCTGGGCTCGTCACGGAGGTGGTGCTTTTTCAGGAAAAGATCCGACAAAGGTAGACCGTTCTGCTGCCTATGTGGCACGCTATGTAGCCAAAAATATGGTCGCAGCGGGACTTTGCGACCGTATGGAGATTCAACTGTCCTATGCAATTGGTGTCGCTTCGCCAACTTCTGTCATGGTGGATACATTTGGTACCGGAAAGCTTTCGGATGAAAAATTGATAGAAATTATCCGCGAAAACTTTGATTTGCGTCCTGCTGGTATTATTCAAATGCTAAATCTGCGGCAGCCAATTTATAAACAAACTGCAGCTTATGGACATTTTGGAAGAAATGACCTAAGTCTTCCTTGGGAAAAATTAGACAAAACGGATACGCTAAAGAAGTATTTATAAAAGCAGCTTATATAAAGCCTTGACTTTCCAATATGGAAAACCAAGGCTTTTATATAATTCAGGAAAATGTTAAAATAACGTCTACATCCATATAAAATCGAAGTTTATCTCCTTCTCATCCAGTCGGTATTTTTCTTTTAGTTTAGGTCCGCAACTATGCGAACCAATCCCACTGACCTTATAATCTACCCGAACAAATAAATATTCCTCTTCTTTCAATTCATCTGTGTGCGAAGCTTCTGTAAGTGTCTGAGAGCTATACTGAGAAACACAAAATTCAAATGGCACATCCGATTTTATTGTCATTCCTCCAACTTCAAGCATCCGTGTATTGGTATGATTTCCATGCTCCTGTGGTCTTATATATGGTACATATTCTAACGATGGACGACTCTCAAACATTCCGACTCTCGTATGATAATGCATGTCTGCATAATTCTCCATTTCTCCTCTTCCGAAATAACGAAATATGTCATCATTTCTTGGCAGCCGGAATTCATATCCAAGTCTTGGTAGATACATACAATTTTCTCTTATCTCACCATGTAAAGATACCGCAACTCTTCCCTCCTTATCTATGGTAAAAATTGTTTTATAACGCAAAAATGGTGTTCTTGATATGCCAGCCAAACTTCCCTTTACCTCAATCCGGTTTTCCTCCCTATTACAAGAATATACTTTATAACAAAGTTTATTATAATTATGGGAATCCCAATTATTTTTATATAATCCCCACTTCTCCTTCTCAGGAGCATCATTGTCAGTAGGAGCACGCCAAACAGTCAACTTAATCAACTGATCAAAGATTACTCTGCCCTCTCGCTCCATGAACTCAAAATTTCCATAATGCTTGTTGAAAATATATTCAAAATCTTTTCCTGATATCCGAATTTTTTCCTCTGTCTCTCGGAAGGCAAGTCTATCCGGTTCATACAAGGGCATAACCACTGGTTCAATCTGTACCGGAATCGTATGCTGTTCCATAGCAATCTCTTGTTCTCCATCCATCAGAAAAATGTCAAGATAACACCCCATTTTACATTTGGCAGGAAGTGAGAAATCCAAACGGTATTTCTCTTTTTCTTTGGGTTTAATATTACATATGATTTTTCCTTCTTCTTTCACCCCACCGTCTACAGTCAGTCTCCAATTTAACGTATAGCGGCTTAAATTGGTAAAATCAAATCGATTATATACGATAAGTTCATAATTATTGTAAAATGTCTGTATGTTCTGATAGACCGCTCTTGTATTTAAACTTCCTGCTTTAAAAGTACGGTCTGCAAACACCAATCCATCACAGCAAAAGTTTCCATCGTTTGTTTCTTCTCCAAAATCACCGCCATACCGATATGTTCCATCCTGTATCACAGCATGATCTGCCCATTCCCATATACAGCCACCAATAAAGGCCGGATTTGCATATACTTTTTCCCAATAATCCATTACATCTCCAGGACCATTTCCCATCGCATGAGAATATTCACACAAAAAATACGGACGTGTTTCTCCCGCCTTATTCAGAAAATTATCTACATCCTCATAACTCGTATACATCCGACTTATCACATCAACCCCGCACTCGTCTTCAACAAGAAAAGCCCCCTCATAATGTACAAGTCTTGTATTATCCCTCTTCTTCGTCCACTCAATCATCGCATCATGATTCTCACCATATCCGCTTTCATTTCCCATCGACCACATAATAATGCAAGGATGGTTTTTATCTCTCTCAACCATGCGAATCACACGATGGACAAAAGCATTCTGCCATTCTTTCTGATTGCAGAGCCACTCTTGGTTTTCTACATCATATCCATTTCCTTCATTTCTTGTACAAAATCCATGTGTCTCTAAATCAGTTTCATCAATTACATAAAATCCCAATTCATCACACAAGGTCAGAAAATAGGGAGTCGGCGGATAATGAGAAGTACGAATTGTATTGATATTTAACTTTTTCATCTGCAATAAATCAAATCGTATATCCTCTTCCGACATAACATGCCCCTTTTGGGGATGTGTGTCATGATGATTTACTCCTTTTAATTTCACGGCTACGCCATTAATTAATAATTCTCTTTGATTGCTTATCCGAATATCCCTCAAACCAACTTTGATTGGAATATATTCTCCCGCCTGTTCAACAATAAGCGTATATAAATATGGATTCTCAGAATTCCACTCCTTTAGATTACGATAATCCATTACACGCATCCCCCCATCATACAATGTATATGGGACATTACATGTAATACTTTTGGAATCTGTTTTTATTTCAATATCTCTAATATGTCCTTTACTTCTGGAAAGTAAATAAACATCTCTGAAAATTCCGGAAAACCTGAAAAAATCCTGGTCTTCAAGATAACTGCCTGCACACCATTTCAAGACCTTAATGGTTAGCTTATTCCTGCCCTTCTTTAAACAACCCGTTAATCTCAACTCACTTTGCATATGGGAAACTTGGCTAAACCCTACATATTGGTCATTTACATAAAGGTAAAAACAGGAATTTACTCCTTCTAGCACAATATATGTCTCCCGTTCACTCCATTCTTCAGGAATTTCAAAATCCAGCGAGTATACACCACAAGGGTTATCATCTGGTACATAGGGCGGATCCACCGGATATGGATAATTAAGATTTGTATAATACGGATTATCATAGCCTTGCATTTGCCAGTTTGATGGTACCGTAATCGTATCCCATTCTGAAATCTGTTCCGGAACATCAATGTCCCTTTGATAATACTTAAACTTCCATTCACCATTCAGACTTATGTAATAATTAGAAACTTCTTTTTCTCCCGCTAGTGCCTTGTCTAATGAATCATAAGGAATATAATACGCTCTCTGAGGTTCACAATTCTCCTGCAATAATTGCAAATTTTCATAATGTCTCATTTTTTCTCCATTCCGAAGCGTTTACGCTATAGAAGGCGAGTCAAAGATCCAATTTGACTCTGCCATCATAGAATTTGTAATGTTTTAATACAAACCCTTGCCCACTTCTGTTTTATATTCCAGTATCATACGCAGACTTTTTTTCTACATCTGCCTTCCTGCAAAAAAGCAACATAGAATGATCCGGAGTGTACACCTTATCCGTTTGACCGCATAGCATTAACTCCTCTCTTGCCACATTAGCAAGGAAGATCCCGTCCATTTCTCCCGAATCCTTTATTTCATACAAATTGCGATAAACCCTTTTTTGTAACTCTACCCTTTTATCTTCGTATTTACATTGAAATTTGTATCCGTCAAAATAAATCTTTGTTATATTCCTTCGAAAAAGTCTTCGATTATA
>CATZVV010000036.1 GCA_958425285.1 uncultured Lachnoclostridium sp.
CATCCGACATTTCAAATAGATGGGAATTTTGGTGCTGTATCTGCCATTGGTGAGATGCTGCTTCAATCGGTAGAGAATGAAGTTATCCTATTGCCGGCATTGCCGAAGCAATGGAAAGAGGGAGCTATCGAGGGTATTCGGGCAAGAGGCAGAGCTAGATATAATATTTATTGGAAAAATGGAAAACTCGTGGAGTTCGCTGTGGTAGCAGAGGAAGGATATCATGCATTGGTTCGGTATAAAGAAAAGTGCTGGCATATTGATTGCAAATCTGGTACGTTATTAAATGTGAGGAATGACATCAATGAATTTTGGAATAAAAGATAAAAAACGGATTTTAATTGCATTTTTTGCAGTTATTGGTATGGGGATTTCTGTTTCTTTTTTACTTCGTGTAAATATGGGTACAGATCCCTATACTTGTATGAATACAGGGGCTGCTGCAAAGCTTGGATTGACATTTGGCAGCTGGCAGGCACTTTTGAATTTTTTCTTACTTGGAATTGTGTTTGTATGTGACAGAAAGCAGATTGGATGGGGGACGATATTTAATATGCTTTTGGTTGGTTATATGGCAGATTTTTTTACCTGGTTATCTGATTTAGTTCTGACAGAGAATCTGTTTTATCATGTATCGGTTCGCTGGTTTGTTATGATACCTGCGCTCGTTTTGTTTGTGCTTGCGGCATCGCTTTATATGTCTGCTGGTTTGGGAGCAGCACCCTATGATGCGCTTATATTTATTGTGGCAGATCACATCCCGGGAGTACCATTACGTATTGTACGGATTTTTCTGGACGGTATAGGATGTGTAATCGGGTATTTGCTTGGAAGTACCGTTGGAGTGGTAACAATTTTAATTGCACTGGCATTGGGGCCGGTTGTACAGTGGATGAAGGAAAAAATGGATTGTCTTCTGATATAGAAGGGGACAGAGAGGAGAAAGTAAGCCATGAATGAGGATTATATAACTTTTACAATTGGAAAGAAGAAGAGAATTGCGTTAATTGCACATGATAGTAAAAAGCGAGAACTGATTGCCTGGTGTGATAAAAATAAAGAAACTTTGAAGAAGCATTTTCTGTGTGGTACCGGCACAACGGCAAGAATGATTTCGGATGCGACAGAACTTCCGGTAAAGGGATATAATAGTGGTCCGCTCGGGGGAGATCAACAAATTGGAGCTAAAATTGTAGAGGGAAATGTGGACTTTGTGGTATTTTTCTCAGATCCTTTGGCAGCACAGCCACACGATCCGGATGTAAAGGCCTTACTTCGTATTGCCCAAGTATATGATATTCCAATTGCCAATAACAAAGCAACAGCAGATTTTATGATTACTTCCTGTTATATGGAGGAAGAGTATGAGCATAAAGTAATGAATTTTAAGAAAAACGTAACGGATCGGGCAAAGACGCTTTAGAAAGCTTACGTATGAATGGAGCACGGAAGAAATGGAAAATGGAAAATATAAATATGAAACGCATCTTCATACAAGAGAAGGAAGTGCATGTTCCAGTGCTTCGGCAGCGGAAATGGCATTGGCTCACAAGCAGATGGGCTATGATGGTATTTTTATTACAAATCACTTTTTTAATGGAAATACTTCTGTGCCGAAAAATTTGCCATGGTGTAAACGGGTTGAGCAGTTTTGCTCTGGTTTTGAGGAGGCAAAAAGGATAGAGAAGAAAGTTGGAATTCAAGTCTTTTTTGGCTTTGAATATGGTGTGAATGGAGCAGATTTCCTTATCTATAATCTTGATAAAGAATGGCTGAAGGAGCATGAGGATATTGATTGCGTAAAGCCAAGAGAGGCATTCTCTTTGTTCCATAAGGATGGTGGATTTATTGTACATGCGCATCCATTCAGGGAAAGAGACTATATTGACCATATTCAGCTATATCCCCGGGATGTGGATGCGGTTGAAGTAATCAATGGGAGTCACCCGTCGGGTTCAAAGTTTGATGAGAGGGCAAAGAAATATGCTAAAATGTATGGATTGTGTGAGACCGCAGGATCGGATACACATCATACAGATTGCTTGTATGGAAGTTATATACTGACACCACAGCCAATTCGGAAGGTTTCGGATTATCTTCATTTTATGAAGTTAGGTGTACTTACATTATGTAATACAAAAATTGTGTAATGTTATTGTATTGGAAAAGAGATTTAGCCGAATAATATAAAATTATAAACAAAGGAGAGTCAGTGTGACACTTCGGAATGGAGGATACAATGCCTTTTTATTTTTTTTATGATCCAACGTATATTCTTGTTCTAATCGGAGTTGTAATTAGTGTTATTGCGTCTGCCAATGTAAATGGAAGCTTTCGAAAGTATAGTCAGATACTTTGTCGTGGTGGCTATACTGCAGAACAGGCAGCCGAAAATATTTTAAGGAATGCAGGGATTTATGATGTGACGATTCAGAAAGTCAGAGGCAGCCTGACGGACCATTATGATCCACGTTCAAAAACGCTGCGATTGTCTGAAACGGTTTTTGGCTCTCGGTCGGTAGCAGCAATCGGGGTAGCAGCACATGAATGCGGGCACGCTATTCAGGATGCAAAAGGATATATTCCATTAAAGCTAAGAGGCGCACTAGTACCAGTTGTCAATTTTGGCTCAGCAATATCTATGCCGCTTATTTTAGCCGGTTTGTTTTTGGGGTATGCAGGGTTGGTTGATTTAGGGATTATTCTTTTTGGGAGCGTGATGATTTTTCAGCTGGTTACATTACCGGTTGAGTTTAATGCGTCGAGGAGAGCTGTGGCAGTGCTTGGTAATGTCGGAATGTTATATGAAGATGAGTTGAAATGTGCAAGAAGAGTACTTCGTGCAGCAGCTCTTACGTATGTTGCTTCTGCGCTGGCAACTGCTCTGCAGTTGTTTCGTCTTATTCTGCTTGCAAATCGAAGAAGAGAATAGTAATATATATTGCTTATTCTAAAAAAATAAAGTATAATGACAAAGATAAATTGGAAGATTTTTCTGGCACATAAAGTTTGTGGAAGATTTTGTTTGATATTAGGTATGCAGGCTGTGTGCAGGATGGAGAGCATTTTATGTTTATAAATAGAAAACGTGGTTTGACCACAACACAGATTATTGCATTCGGTTTTCTTGGGACAATTATTGTTGGGGCTTTACTGTTAATGCTTCCTGTTTCGTCAGCAGAGGGAATGGTGACACAGTGGGAGGATGCATTGTTTACAGCAACAACTTCCGTATGTGTTACCGGCCTTGTAACGGTATCAACCTGGTCCCACTGGAGTGTTTTTGGGCAGACGGTAATCACGCTTCTGATACAGGTAGGCGGGCTTGGCATTATTACGTTTACTACAATTGTACTTTTTATTATGGGAAAACGTATTAGTTTAAAAGAACGTCTCCTCATTCAGGATGCTTATAACCTGGATACGCTCCGGGGGCTTGTCCGTCTGACACTTCGAATTGTTAAGGGTACTTTTTTTATCGAAGGAATCGGAGCACTTTTGTATGCAAGCGTATTTATTCCACATTTTGGTTTGGTTGAGGGAATTGGTGTTAGTGTATTTAATTCTGTGTCAGCTTTTTGCAATGCCGGAATGGATGTTATTGGTGATAACAGTCTTGCTGGCTACTCCGGGAATTTGATTGTTAATTTTACAACAATAGGGCTGATTGTATTAGGAGGAATTGGTTTTCCTGTCTGGTGGAATGTTATTGATGTAATGCGAAAGCATCGTTCGCAATATAATGGTTGGAGAGATGCTGCACATCACTTAACGCTGCACACAAAAGTCGTTTTGACAGTTACTGCAATTTTAATTTTTGCAGGCATGCTGGTTATTCTTCTTTTGGAATACGGCAACCCTGAAACTCTTGGAAATATGAAATTTGGGAATAAGGTTATGGCTTCCCTTTTTCAGTCTGTTACAACAAGAACAGCAGGATTTTTTACTATTCCACAGGATGGTTTGAGGAATGCAACTGCTTTATTCTGTGTTATTCTTATGTTTATTGGTGGTTCGCCGTCTGGTACAGCAGGAGGTATCAAGACGACAACGCTTGGTATCATATTATTGGCAGTTTATTCTGCTGTAAAGGGAAGAAATGAAACAGAAGCATATGGTCGTAGAGTTTCTGCAACCCTTGTAAAAAAAGCAATGGCGGTTCTTGTACTTAGTTTTTCTGTTATGATATTATCCGTTATGGCATTATCAATGGTTCAGAGTGGTGATTTTATTGATATTTTATATGAAAGTACATCTGCCATTGCAACAGTTGGATTATCTCGTGGCTTAACAATGGATTTGACAGTATGGGGAAAACTGATTATTATTATAACTATGTATATTGGACGTATTGGTCCGATTTCACTGGCGCTGTTCTTTAACTCTAAAAAATACGTGAATGTAAAGAGTTATCCAACTGAAAATATTGGAGTAGGATGAGAAAAGGGTATGGTAATTCAGATGAAAAAAGTAGAACAGTATGTACAGGGGTTGCCGTCAGAAAGTCAGGTAAGAAAGGCTTTTGAGACAGCATTATTGAATTCAGAAGGAGAAATCATAACGGCAGATGTTTTTGAAATGCAGGGGATGATGCTTTGTTTTGAAGAAAAAAAGAGTTGTACTGTATATTTAAGCGCAAAGCGGACAAAAGCTCTTTGGGAATTACTATATCAGCTGCCAGACTATAAGGAAATTTTGCTATATTATGAAGAAGCTGAGTGGCAGTCTGACCTTTCGCTTTTTTTAGAAGGAAACGCAGGGGCAGAAGGGCAATATTTCTTTGGAAAAAAGCGTTATAAAGGAGTTAGGCGAGAAAATGGAACAGGGAAAATTCCTATCACATCTAAAAAGGATTTTGTGTATAAGGAATTAAAAGAAATAAAAAATCTTTCCGGACGAATTAGAAGTTCAGGTTTTCTTCTGGAAGGAGATTTGCTTGTGCGGAGAGCTCTTTTGTCTCATTTGACAGTTCATGGTATTTATATAACAGAAGAAAAGGATGATCAAAAAGAAATTTTGTCTATCGCAGAAGAAAAAGAAATTCCTGTGTATATAATTAGCAAAGGATTATTTGCCGGATTGACAGAGTCTTATCCGGTTCCCTCAATTGCAGCATATACAGCATCTTTTGAAAAGCCAGTTCACTCATTTGCTTATGAGAGGGATAAAAATCTTCTCATTGTAGATTGTATCAGCAATCCGGATAATTTGGGAATGATTCTTCGAACAGCAGATGCAAGTGGTGTTGACGGTGTGGTATTACTTGGTGGAGGTATTCATTATTTGAACCGGAATGTAATTCGCGGTGCACGTGGTGCAGTTGGTAAACTCCCCATTTATTATGTGCCGGAAGATGAGGAAAAAGCCTTTTTGGGTAAGCTGCAAAAGCAAGGTTTTCAAATGATAGGAATGAGTGCACGAGTGCAAAATGAAGATTTTTTTGAGTTATCGTATAAAGATAAAGTGGCATTTATCGTAGGAAATGAAAGTCATGGAGTCCGGAAAGAAATCTTAGAAGAATGCAACGAACTGGTAAGAATTCCAATGGCATGCGGTCAGTCATCGTTGAATATTGCGATATCGGCAGCGTTGGTTATGTATGAATTTGTGAGAAAGCGGTAAAAGATAGGCGTATATGTGAAAAATGGATTATTATGTGAATTGATTTTAACTGAAAGGAAATTTGATAAATCATGAAGAAAAAAGAATTTGCGGTCATTGGACTTGGAAGGTTTGGAAAAAGTGTTGCAACTTCACTTGCCAGTTCTGGAGCGCAGGTAATGGTAGTAGATCAAAATGAAGAAAAGTTGCAGGAAATTTCAGATTTAGTTACTCATACAATACTTGGAGATGCAACAAATGCAGCCGTAATTGAGCAGCTTGGTCTGGGAAATTATGATGGTGTTGTCATTGCAATGAGCAGTAATCTGGAATCAAATGTAATGGCAACGATACTTGTGAAGGAAACAGGGGTGCCATTTGTTATTGCAAAAGCCAAGACAGAATTGGAAGGGCGTGTCCTAAAGAAAATTGGGGCAGATAAGATTATTTATCCGGAGAAGGAAACGGGTATGCGTCTGGCAAGCCATTTAATGCACGATAATTATTTTGAAGCGGTAGAACTTTCTGAGGAGTATAGCATTATGGATATTGACATTCCCAGAAACTGGATTGGAAAGACATTAAAAAATCTCGATATACGTGCGAATTATGGGGTTAATGTTATTGGTATCAGAGGGATGGATGGATTAAATATTAATCCGTCGCCAGATTATATTCTTCAGGAAGACGATGTTTTAATTATGCTGGGAAGGAATAACCATCTGAACCAGTTAGCACAGGAAAGCTTATAAAAACGGCAGGTGTCTTATGATTGAAAGTAGCAGCAATGTACAGATAAAGCATATTCAAAAATTAAAGAAAAGTGCCAGATATCGTAAGAAGAATCAGAGCTTTCTTGTTGAAGGATGGAAAATGGTACATGAAGCATTAAAGTGTGGGCTGGTACAGCAGATTTATTTATCAGCATCGGCAGGAACTACGGAGATGGCAAAGGAAGTTCAGAAACATCAGACAGTGGAATTTGTAAGTGCTAAGTTGTTTACAGATATTTCTGATACAAAAACACCTCAGGGAATTTTGGCAGTTGTAACGATGCCAGAATATAAAATAGAAGATTATATAGAAAAGTCGGATGTGAGTTTTTTATGCCTGGAGGCAATTAATGATCCAGGAAATCTTGGTACCATGATACGGACTGCTGAAGGAGCAGGTATGACAGGTGTGATTTTATCAAAGGACTCCGTTGACCTGTTTCATCCGAAGGTAGTAAGGGCAACAATGGGATCGATGTTCCGGGTTCCGTTTTTTGTAACAGATGAGTTTGTAGATTTTATGCATCTTCTGCAGAAGAAGAAGTTTAAACTTTATGCAGCTCATTTGAATGGAACAAGTTCTTATACAGAGGTTTCATATCAGGGTAAAATTGGTATTCTTATTGGAAATGAAGCAAATGGTCTGACGGATGAGGTGGCTGAAACAGCAGACTGGAAGGTGAAGATTCCAATGAAAGGTGAATTGGAATCCTTAAATGCGTCAGTCAGTGCTGCTCTTTTTATGTATGAAATGTTGCGCAGAAAGGAGGAAAGAAAATGACAGAAGGAGCAATTTGGCTTATTGTAGTAGCTGTTATGATTGTAATTGAGATTGCAACATTAGGGTTGACAACAATCTGGTTTGCAGGGGGGGCACTAATTTCCGCAATTGCAGCTATGCTTGGAGCAAGTCTCCCCATTCAATGTGTGCTGTTTGTAGTGGTCTCTATTGTATTTATATTGGGAATGCGTCCGTTTGCTAAGCGGTATTTGGACAAAAGCAGAACAAAGACTAATATAGATGAAATACCCGGTCAGGTTGTGAAGGTTACTAAGAGAATTGATAATTACAATGAACAGGGAGAGGTCATTCTAAAGGGGATGGAATGGATGGCTAGAGAAGCAAATAACCAGATTGTTGAAGTTGGGGAAATGGTAACGGTGAGGGAAGTTTCAGGTGTGAAATTAATTGTTGAGAAACAAACTGAAAAATTGTAATTTTAGTTGTTTCGGAAAAGGATATGGTGAGATTAATATGTTAGTAGCATTTGTTATTATTGCAGTAGTTGTACTTTGGATTTTAGCATCTTGTATTAAAATTGTACCACAGGCTCGGGCATATGTTGTAGAACGTCTTGGCGGATATCAGGCAACATGGAATGTAGGAATTCATTTTAAAGTGCCAATTATTGACCGTATTGCCAGAAAAGTTATCTTAAAAGAGCAGGTTGTAGATTTTCCACCTCAGCCGGTTATTACAAAAGATAATGTAACAATGCAGATTGACACAGTTGTGTTTTTTCAGATTACTGATCCAAAATTATATGCATATGGAGTAGAAAATCCATTAATGGCAATTGAGAACCTAACGGCAACAACTTTACGTAATATCATAGGTGATTTGGAATTGGATCAGACATTGACTTCCCGTGAGACAATTAATACAAAAATGCGCTCTTCACTTGATATTGCTACGGATCCATGGGGAATTAAAGTAAATCGTGTAGAATTGAAAAATATTATACCTCCGCGTGAGATTCAGGATGCGATGGAGAAGCAGATGAAGGCAGAACGTGAACGCCGTGAAGCAATCTTACGTGCAGAGGGTGAAAAGAAGTCCACAGTTCTTGTAGCAGATGGTCGTAAAGAGTCTGCTATTCTTGAAGCGGAAGCAGAAAAGGAAGCGGCGATTTTACGTGCTGAAGCAAAAAAAGAGGCAACAATTCGTGAAGCGGAAGGTCGCGCAGAAGCAATTCAATCAATTCAGAAGGCAAATGCCGAAGGTATCCGTTATCTGAATGAGGCGGCACCCTCACAAGGAGTTATTACATTAAAGAGTCTGGAAGCATTTGAAAAAGTGGCAGATGGTCAGGCAACAAAAATTATCATTCCGTCTGAATTGCAAAGTGTAGCGGGTCTTGCAAAATCAGTTGTTGAATGTGCCAAGGATGTATAAATAAGGAGATTCATATGTTGAAACAAAAGAAAGAACTGGTAGGGAAACATTTTCTTACTTTATTGGATTATAGTCCGATAGAAATTAAATATTTACTAGATTTGTCAGCAGAGTTAAAGGAAAAGAAAAAGAATGGTGAAAATACAGAGTATTTCAAGGGAAAAAATATTGCACTGATTTTTGAAAAGACAAGTACGAGAACAAGATGCGCATTTGAGGTGGCGGCCCATGATCTTGGTATGGGTGCAACTTATCTGGATCCATCCGGATCACAAATTGGGAAGAAGGAAAGTATTGCTGATACTGCAAGGGTTTTAGGCAGAATGTATGAGGGAATTGAATATCGGGGGTTTGGGCAAAGTATTGTGGAAGAACTTGCCAAATATGCTGGTGTGCCGGTATGGAACGGCCTTACTAATGAGTTCCATCCAACACAGATGTTAGCTGATTTGTTGACAATTCGTGAACAATTTGGTAAACTCGAAGGAATTCATCTTACTTATATGGGAGATGCCAGATATAATATGGGCAATTCGCTCATGATTGCCTGTGCAAAAATGGGAATGCATTTTACGGCTTGTGCACCAAAAGCATATTTCCCTGCGAAAGAGTTAGTAGAGAAATGTCAGGAATTTGCAAAAATTTCCGGTGGCAGTGTAACACTGACTGAAGATGTGGAAAAAGGGACAAAAGATTCGGATGTGATTTATACAGATGTATGGGTATCTATGGGAGAGCCTGATGAAGTCTGGAAGAGCAGGATTGAACTTCTAAGTCCGTATCAGGTGAATAAAAAGGTGATGGAAAATGCAAAGGAAAATGCAGTATTTATGCATTGTTTGCCGGCATTCCATGATTTGAATACAAAAATCGGTCGTGAAGTTTATGAAAAATATGGGCTGAAAGAGCTGGAAGTTACAAATGAGGTTTTTGAAAAATATGCTGATGTTGTGTTCCGTGAGGCTGAGAACCGAATGCATACAATCAAAGCAGTAATGGCAGCCACACTTCCAATGTAAAGGTGAATATGAAACTGGTAAGCATGCAATGGTTTGTATGATAGTAGAACAAAGAGAAAGGGGTTGATAGGATGCATAATAAGCATCTGGATACGGATAGTCATAAAGAGTGGATAAAGAAAATGGCGAAGGTTTGCGAGGAAAATAGTGCCATTGATTCAGAATTGTACACAAAGTATGATGTAAAAAGAGGACTGCGTGACTTGAGCGGACAGGGTGTTTTAACCGGGTTGACAGAAGTTTCGGAAATTCGTTCTTACACAGTGGTTGACCGTGATATGATCCCCTGTGAGGGAAAGTTGTATTATCAGGGAATTGACGTAGAGGAAATTGTGGATGGGTTTCTGCATGAAAAACGTTTTGGGTTTGAAGAAGTAGTGTATCTTCTTTTGTTTGGTGGTTTGCCGGATAAAGATGAATTAGATGAGTTAAAGACAATTTTAAGCAATTACCGTGCATCTTTGAAACCGGATTTTGTCAGGGACATTATTATGAAGGCTCCAAGTGTAGATTTAATGAACACACTAAGCAGAAGTGTACTTACGCTTTATTCTTATGATAAAAAGGCAGATGATACATCAGTAGAAAATGTATTGCGTCAATGCCTGCAGTTAATTGCATTGTTTCCGATGTTTGCAGTGTATGGATACCAGGCATCGAATTATTTTCATGAGGGTGCCAGCTTTTTTATCCATGCGCCGAAACCAGAGTATTCCACTGCCGAAAATATCTTGCATATGCTTCGCCCAGACAGTAATTTCACGCCACTAGAAGCTAAAATACTGGATCTTGCCCTTGTACTTCATGCAGAACACGGTGGTGGTAACAATTCCACATTCACTACACATGTAGTAACATCCTCCGGTACGGATACATATTCCGCGGTGGCAGCGTCCCTTGGTTCTCTCAAAGGACCAAAGCACGGAGGTGCCAATATAAAGGTTTCCCAGATGTTTGCAGATATGAAGGAAAACATTAGAGATTGGAAAAGTGAGAGTGAGGTAAAGGATTATCTCATGAAGCTGTTAAATAAAGAAGCATTTGATAAAGCAGGATTAATTTATGGTATGGGTCATGCGGTTTATTCGATTTCCGATCCGCGTGCAAATACCTTTAAGAAGTTTGTCAAGAGTCTTTCTGAGGAAAAGGAACGTATGGAGGAATTTGAACTCTATTCTATGGTGGAGAGGCTTGCACCTGAGGTCATTGCGGAAAAACGAAAAATTTACAAAGGTGTTAGTGCTAACGTAGATTTTTACAGTGGCTTTGTATACAATATGTTGGAGCTGCCGAATGAGTTGTTTACGCCGCTATTTGCGATTGCACGAATTGCGGGATGGAGTGCACATCGCTTAGAAGAACTGATAAATTGTGGAAAGATTATTCGCCCGGCTTATAAGGCAGTTGCCAAGCATAAATCTTATGTGCCGTTGGCAGAGCGATAGAAAGTATGAAGGAAGATATGGTATTGTGTGCCTGCAGTGCATACGAAGAGAAATATTACTTAAATCCAAGGTATGAGTCTCTCCCTTCTTCAATAAAAGAAGAATTGCAGATTATGTGTGTTACTTACACAGCAGATGTAGGGGGAGTGCTTACTCTGGCTTTTGAAGAAGACGGAACCTTGATTTTGTCCACAACGGCAAAAAAAGGAGATTTTGCTT